>NZ_CP124544.1 GCF_029953635.1 Halotia branconii CENA392
TTTACTAACTCGTTTACCATTTCCAACTGTTTTGGTGAGTATATCCCATAACTTAGTTGCTACACCCCGTTGTAAGTAATTGACACTATAGGGTGAATTTTCTGCTATTTCTACAAACTCATGGTTATGCCACGATCCTCTCATAACAAGTATCTCTGGCTCAGATAAGTACTTGCCTCTTTGGGCTAGTACTAAGTCATTGACCACAATTAAAGCTTCATCAAAAGTTGGCGTTACAGAGGAGTGTCTTTGTGGCAAAAAATCTTGTCTCTTTGAGGCAAAGGAGGAAGGGACTAGTAAATTGAATATCTGGACGGGGCTAGAATCCATAGCTATACTTATTTTTGTTGTTCCAGGAAGCAACCTTACGCGCTTTTCATCAAATAAGTTTGTCTTGGTGGCGTGTCGTATCAGACTTAATCATACTTGATTTATCTGCTCAGTAGCTGTTTGTTTCCAAAAATAATACCTCAAGTCATCAATCATGTAAATAAAACGACAAAGGAAAGTAAGTTGGCATAATAAACGCAGCTAGCACTTTGATTAGCCCTCTTATGTCAGACTGAGAAAAGCCAATCCTTGAAAGCCTTTCGGAGATTTATTTTTCAGCTTTTGGCTAAAAATTTTAGTTTCTATTAGAAAAGAAATGCTCAAAGTTTGATTAGATAAAGGCTCTAATGTTTCGCTACGATTATTGTTTTCCGGAAGTGACAGAACAGGGTTAGCTTTTAAGAAAGGTTTATCCACTAAAGGTTGCAAATTATACTTTATGTTTGAAGAGAAATACTCGAAGCTTTGAATTTTCACTTATTATCATCACTAATAGTAAAAAGGGGGTATATTTTGGTAAGTAGCTTATTTATGGCTATCTTCCTACAAATGTGAGCTACTGTATTAATCCCCTATGCGAGCAACGTCAAAATCCTAATGACATTGAAAAATGTCTTTTTTGTGGTACTTCGCTACTGATTAATAAACGCATTCGGTTGATTAAGCCATTAAGAGATCTGAATGAAAATCCATTCAGTTATACTGAAGTTTTTGAAGTGGACGACGCTGGTACTCAATGGAATCCAGTCCGCAAGCAGCGAGTTATGAAAGTTCTGAAGTTGAACTCGCCAAAGCTGGTTGAGTTAATTGAGAGGGAATCTATTAGTCTACGGCTAATTAATCATCCAAATATTCCTAAAAGTACCTTAGATGACTTTTTTACTTTTGTTCCTAATAATAGTTCTTTGACCTTGCATTGCTTGGTTATGGATGAAATGAAGGGACAGAATTTAGAACAATGGATAGAATCTAATGGGCGTATTTCGCAGTCTCAGGCATTAGAATGGCTAAACCAATTACTTGAAATTCTTGCCACAGTACACCGTGCTAATTTTTTTCACAGAGATATAAAACCTTCTAATATAATTCTTCAGTCAAGCGGTCAATTAGCATTGGTAGATTTTGGTGTAGCACGGCGAGTGACTAACACTTATTTAGCCAAAATAAGCGGAAGTGGTGGAGACAGCACGTCTAGAGGAGGAAAGTATGAAATTACATCTGTTGGCACACCTCGCTACTGTCCACCAGAACAAACTGATGGACAAGCAGTACCTCAATCAGATTTTTATGCTTTAGGTAGAACTTTTGTAAATCTGACTACTGGTGTTTCTCTATTTAACCTCCCCACAGATAAAAAAACAGGAAACTTGATTTGGAGAGATAAAGCCCCACAGATTGAGAAACCTGTTGCTGATTTGATTGATCAATTAATGGCTCTTTTACCAGGACAACGTCCGCAAAGTACTGAAGTAATTTTGCGGCGATTAGAAAAACTGCCTGAGCAAATAAAAAATTATAGATTAGCTAAATCTAAAGTAGTTAAATATAGCAAATATGCGTTAATGAGTTTAGTACTTATTGGGGGTGTCTTTATTTCTATACCATTAGTAACTAATTATCTAGTAACTCAAGGACGAAAGTTAGAGGCAGCAAATAATTCTCATGGGGCGCAAGAAACTTTTGAGTGGGCTATTAGAATTAATCCTCAACTTAAACCAGATATTGCAGAGTTTTACTTTGAAAAGGCTTCTCGAAATATAAATAATCATCAAATAGCTAGAAAATATTATGAGCGAGCAATTAAGTACAATGCAAAAGATGCCGCTGCATATAGCAATTTAGCGCTAGTTTGTCAAAGATTAGGAGACTCAAAGTGCGTAATCGAGAACTATGAGAAAGCTTTTCAGCTTAGACCTAATAGTTGGGAATCACGTTACGGATTAGGAAACTTTTATGAAGATCAGCAAAAGTACGATTTAGCCGAGAAAGAATATCAATTAGCTATCAAAAAGAGTGACGAAGCAGTGCTTGCTGTGGTCGCGCTATCAAGGTTGAAAAATAAAAATAACGAACATGAGGCAGCAGTTACTCTAGCTTTCCAAGGATTGAAAAACACTAAAGATCCTGATCTCCAAGCGGCCTTGTATAAAGATTTAGGCTGGGCAAGATTAAAGCAGAATAAGTTAAGCGAGGCTAAGGAATATTTAGAAAAGGCAATTCAATTAGATGGAAGAACAGATGCTTTTTGCTTGCTGTCTCAAGTTGAAGAAGCTTTAGGTGAAGCTGACACTGCTAGAATTTATATAGAAGGGTGTATGTTAGCTAAATCCACTTTACCGGAGGTTTTCATCTGGAGACAAGAGTTGTTAGACCGCATACTTAAAAAATAGCATTTCCTAAATAAATTTAATAGATATTTGTTATCAATAAAAATTTATATATATAGCGATGTACTTACTGAATTTATGTGATAATAGCCCTGAACAAGCGGGTTATTTATAATTGAAGCAGTGAAAAATAGTACAAAATTTTTAGTAACGCTCTGTTTTAGTTTTCTACTCATAAAAGATACAGTATTACTGGCAGGTGTACCGTTAGTAAGAAATAAAAGGAATCTGGTTCGTTGCGAGCCAAGTGGAAGAATAATGTCTCCGGGTGATAAGCGCTTTGAAGTAGGAAGTTTGATTTGTGATGGAGAAAAGTTAGAAGTTTTGAATGGTGGTAGTATTAAATTTTTATGTTTTAGTACAGGAGAAGTTGTAGGTTTGTCAAGTGGAGTTCTTGCTTCAGATAAATGTGCAAAACCTAGTTCATCTGACTCTGCTTGCCGTATAGATAGCAGAAACTTCTGTCAAGGAACTCGGAAGGGAGGGGAAGCAGGGAATAATGAGCCGACAATTATTTATCCTTATCATATTCCAACATTAAAACCACGTCCTGAAGTCGCTTGGCTTCCTGTTGCGGGTGCTACTTCTTATGAAGTGAGGTTTGAATGTCATGAGTTTGCTTGGGAAAGAGTTGTAAATCAAACGAGATTGGCTTACCCTTTGGAAGAAAAAGCTCTAGTATCTGGACAAACATGTCGAATTATTGTTTTCGCTTACAAAAATGACAATGTTACGAGTGCAGATCAGTCAGTAGTCTATTTGTTGCCAGAGGATGAGGCTAAACGAATTAAAGATGTGGTAGAGCAAATCAATCAACTAAAACTTTCTCCAGATGAAACTGCTCTTGACTTGGATGCTGTATTTATTTCAAGAAACCTTTTTGATGAAACACTTAAAGAGCTAAATAATGTAGTTGCATCAGGCACTAAGAATCCAACTATCTATAGAGTACTTGGCGATCGCTATTTTCAGGCTGGTGTGCCAGATAAAGCGAAGCGCCAATACTTGATAGCACTTCAGTTTTTGAAAACCAATAGAAACCCAACTGAGTTAAGAAAAGTGCAAGAGGGATTGAAAATCGTAGACTATTACAACCAGCTTCCTACCAGCAGATAAGGGGCCCAATGATAAGGGTTATTGTACTCAGGAATCGCCGTCAAAGCGATTTGTGCAAGTCTTAGAGCTTCTGACTTAGGAACACCTTTTTTAATATTTTTATAAAATTCATCCATTAGAATAACGCTAGATTTAGAATCTACGAGCCACAGAGTAGCTATTATACTCCTTGCACCCGCTTGTGCGGCTACACCAGCAATTCCTAATGCTGACATTTTATTGCCTTTAGCTGTTTGGCAAGCACTTAACACTAAAAGTTCGATTGCATTTTGATGGATTTGAGCTTGATTTTTTAGCAAAGTGCCAAACTGATTAACATTAACTAACTGATCCCAAGTTAAAAATCCCGTTCTTCTAGGGATAGAACTAAATTGAGCATGTGTTGTTAAGTGAAGAATATCAAAGTCTTCTTTGCTTAGTTCTTGAATAAAACGTTTAGTATTAAATTCTTTATTGAGCAAGCCTACAGAAGAATTAGCTTGTTTTATTACCTCAGCTATTTCAATTTCGACATCAGGGAGAGGTTGTAGTCCTTGAGTTGCATTAGGATCATAGAAGCTAGGTGCGAATGTAGAAATTCCACCAGTTAAAATATTTAAATTTTCTTGAGATAAAGCTTTAGGTTGGCGAACTCTAGAACCCAAAGTTTCTGAGGAGCTATATTGCTTAAACAAATAATCTGTTCCATTATGAAGTATACCCATTGGTAAACTTTGAAAAGATTTGTCCAAAACAAATACTAAAGTTCCATTAGAAGGTAGAGATTTATTGAAAGGTTCAATAAGTTGTTTGTAAAGTGCTTGAGAGTGTGGAATAATAAGACTTTCGCTATTAGAAACAAGGTCATTATTTTGCAAAATATTAAGTAAGGCATTGACATGATTTTTGACTACTTTGGAGTCGGCAGAATGATAATGAATAGAAGAATCCGGAAACTGAGCAAATACTTGTATAGTGTCATCTAGGTCAATAATGTGAATAATTGCTGATGCACTAGCGAGATTGTCAATTTTATCTAAAGCCACAAGATCAAGCTTGCCACACTTCAGATAATCCTCCAACTGTGCTACTTGAAGTTGTTGGTTAGTTTTTATAACTTGACGCTCGAAATTAGGATATTTTTGCGTTATCAGCAGTCGCATATAATTACGATACACAGGCTCTACTTTTTCGTAAAAGAAAAACTGTGTGTCTAGATTGCTAGATAAGAGGTTATCACTAATTTGTGCAATGCTTTCAATAGTTGCTCTATAAGCTTGAATCGCTGCTTCAGTTTTACCTTGTTTTTGGTACAAATCCGCTAACTGCTGCTGCCATTCATAGGCGATATCGTAAGCATGAACTGACTGAGCTAAACTTAGAGCTTTTTCAAAATATGTTTGCGATTTTCCGGAATTTAATTTACCTAAAGTTCCCAAGCTTTCAGATTCTAAGCGTTCACTGTTAATGTTTTTAGCTGTTTCCAAGGCAGATGTAGCATACTGAACAGCTACTGACTGCAACAATTTTTCTTGAATCTTACTTAAATTATTAGCAAAATTTAGTTTAGCTTGGATAGACTGCTCATCCGACAATTGAGAAAAGGCTGAAGGATTTTGTAATATGAGCTTGATTAAAGGTTGAATCTGTTGACTTATTTTTGTATATGTATCTATGAGTTGAGGTTTATCTGTTAGCCACTCATCAAAGTCTAGTAATAAGTTTAAACGGTTCAGTTGAGCTTGTAGTTTGACTACAGGAGTGTTTGCCTTGCTTTCTAAAAATTGATAGATATCAAGTGACTCTCGTGCTTTTTGAGGAATAAGATTTACAATCGTTTCTCTAAAAATCGGTTCCTCTATCCACTTATATTCATTGCGTGAGCGTTGATAGATAGACTGTTTTGTATTACCTAATAACAGCAAAATATCGCTAACGTTTTCTAATGATGTCTGCTGAGATAGTAATAAAGTTTCTTCCAAAACTAATTTAGATTCATCTAACTTATCAATTAAGCGTAAGACTTGCCCTAAACTCTGTAGTGCCAATAAATTTATTGGTGTTAATTTTAGCTGATGAATTGCTGTTGTAAATTGTGAACTTTTATCATTGGTAGGTTCTGACGGTATCGGGTCACAGATCCAATCATTCAAGCTTAGAGCTTCTACAATTGTTTTACAAGCTTCAGAGTATAAGCCTAGTTTTTGCAAGGCGAAATTTTGATTAATTAAACTCCCGCTAACACCTTCGACATCTTTAATTTGGTGGTAAATTTTTGTAGCTTGTTGCCAACTATCAAGAGCCTGTGCTGGCTGACCTTGATTTAATTGCTTTTTACCTATTTGAGTCAATAGTTCAGCCTGTTGTAAGCGTGTCTCTTTTTTGGCGGACTGAGCCAGCAGCAGAGATGATTGAGTTAGGATGATTGACAAAGATAGAATGCCTAAAAAAACATATTTTAGACAATACTTCCATTTAATCATTGCTTATTCTGTTTTCATTGATGGGAATACTTCTGTTACAGAGCCGACCGATGAACACGTTCTGGCAGATAAAAAGCTATTAGGTGTAACTTGATCAGGGATTGTTACAACTAACTCAATGTTTCCCCTACTATTAGCTACCAAACCTTGAGCTTCTATAATTTTCGTAGACTCTTTAACTGTTGACGGCGGTAATTTAGCTGAAGGTTCAGTGGAATTAACTAAAATAGAATCCCTATGCCAGATAGGTTGAGGATCTAAGTGATCATCGAAGTTAGGCGGTGGGGTGTTGCTAGCCACAGTTAACATATTTTTCCCTATACCTGACTGTGCAGTACAACCCGATGCCATAGCAGGAGTTTCTGCAACAATTGCTGGCGCTGCTTTAATATCAGTAGGATTAACGTGAAAGTCGTTGATCTTAACTGTGCCATCAATTCCCAACTGTGAGCTTGCGGTAATAATGCTACCGGGAGAGAAAAAGAATCCACGAGTATTTATCTGAATATTACCGCCACGCCCCTCAAACGCATTGGCAGCAATACTGCTGTTTCCTGAGCCGACTAGGAATCTTGTGTTGATGTTGATATTACCGCCGTTACCACTATTACCAGCAGTTGCGTTGATGGAACTGCCTCGACGCAATTGTAAATATTGGGAATTCAATGAAATATTGCCGCCTTCGCCAAAAATAGTTGCCGCGGTAATTAAGCTTTCCTTATCCAAGGAGATATATTTGCTATTAATTTCAAGAGTTCCGCCCTCATTTTTGCCAAGATTTCTAACACTGATAATGCCATTAGTCAGCCGTAATTGATTAGTATTAATTCTTACCTTTCCTGTATCTCCGCTTGGATTTGGAGGAGATGAAAGTTGTTGTTGAGTGGATGCATTTGCCACAATGACAGCCGAGCTGATACTAGCGCCACTTTTTACCTCTATATCAAAAGCGTTAATGTCAACAAAACCAGCGGAGCCAGAGCCTGTAGTAGAAGTATTAATTGTTGCTTGTTCCCCTACTATTAATTTTGGGGTGCTGATTGCCAAATTTCCGGAATTTCCCTGTCCAAAAGCAACAGAAGATAAAAGGCTGTTTGCATTTCGCCCTAAAAGAATTAAATCAATTAACTCAGCGGAATTAGTTAATTTTATAGAACCAGTTGCATTTACAGTTACATTTCCTGCATCGCTGGCTTCACGGGCTATAGATGTTATCTGTCCCCCATCACGGGCATCTAATTGCCCTGTTGATACAGCAATGTTTCCTGCTTTTCCAGAAGTTAAGCTACTAGTAACGATGCTACTAATAAGAAAAGGATTAAAAGGTGAAAAACCAAGCAATTGCACACTATCTAAGGCATTTACAGTTACATTACCTCCATTAGCATTACTATAATTTCTATTAGTTATAGCTCCTCCTTCTTGAAGAAGTAACCGCTTACTGAAAACTTCTATATTTCCTCCATCTCCAGACCCTAGTGATTCAGTCCGTATAAGGCTAATAAATCTTCCGTCTGGAGAGGCTCCACTTAATTGTAACGACTCGGAAGCGTTGATTTTAATATCTCCCCAAGGTTGCGAACCTGAACTCTGATTTAAAACCACTGAGCCATCACTTAAAGAGATAAGCTTTCCTTGAATGGCGATAGAACCACCTATACTGCCACTGCTATCTACTAAAGCTTGCTGGGATACCTGAATGTCCTTAAAAGAAGAGGTTCCTTCGTAGCCTAATACCCATTTTTCACCATTTGGATTGAGGCTGACAAGCCCAGAAGCGACACTGCCTACCTCAACTCGTCCTTGTTCTGCTGTTAAAGTGGCACCATTTAAGATAACATTCCCTCCCACTAAAGCAAGAGTTTTGCCTGGCTCTACCCGTAATCCAGTTATGTCATTGTTTCTGATTATTGGAGAGTTTGCTGAACTTGGAGCAATTAAGCCTTGACCAGTTCCTTGGACTTGAAGATCGCCTGATTTATTATCATATTGCAAGCCAATAGGCATGTTCACGCTCAGTAATGGTTTTGCCTGAGAATTTATGGCACTAAACTCAAGACTATCAGCAAACTTAATAGTATTGGCAGTACTTGCAAAGAACGAACCGCCAATATCTAAGCGCGCATTCTGTCCAAAATTAATCCCATTGGGATTAATTAAAAACAGATTAGCTGTTCCATTAGCTTTGATTAGCCCATCTATCTTGGAAGATGACAAACCTGTTACCCGGCTAAAAATATTCTGTACACCTGGAGAATTATTAAATAAAACTGTATTACCTTTAGGGATAGAAAATTGCTCAAAACTATGGAACAAGTTATTATTCTGCACAGTGCCTCCATCAATTACTTTGAGATGATCTTGTAGTGTAACTGTAGAATTGACAGGCAAGCTTTGGTCTGGTATTACTTCTGCTATAACTGATGAATAGTCAAGCAAAAGAAGGAAAATAATGCTTTGGATACTGCAAAAACCTATACTAAATGATTTCAAGATAATGTGCCTTTCTAAAGATAATCGAAATTAGTACTTAAAAGCTAGGTAAAAAGCATGAATGGTAAGCAAAAATTATTCATCTACGACTCCTAGACGTAGTGCAATACGTTTATATTTCTTTGCGTCGTAGGGAATACCCCTGTGCATGATCTGTGAGTTATCCCAAAATATCACGTCTCCTTCTTGCCAAACATGAGAGTAAATAGGTGTACTATTAAAAACAGTTTGAAATAAATCCTCCATAAAATTTTTTGCGCCTTCTAGATTATTTTCCATGCCGACGGGTATTGTAGTGTCGATACCCAGATAAAGTCCCTTTTTATTAGTGATTTTATGAGTAGATACGATAGGATGCACTTTATTGGGAGTATCAACAGCTTCTTTAATAAAACTAGGAGCTTTATGACACAAAAATATTTTTTCTAATTGTTGCTGTCTTTCAATATCTAAATTTTTGTATGCCTCTATCAAATCAATAAATTGAGTAGAATGAGGTTGTCCATTAATATCTTCTTTAGGTACTTTAACCGCGTAAAGCATCACAACATACAGAGCATTCATATCTAGTCCTTCTGTGCGTGGAAGACCGTCTTTATCTTGATGCCACTTCCAGGCAAATTTTTCCAGCGGTTCTGTTTCTTTCTTCGGATTACCCAAGATATTGATATATTGACTTTGCAAATCTGGACTAATATCAGGATCTAATATGTTAGATCCGCCAAACATTAAGTTTCCAAAAGTTTTTTTAGCAAATTCTTCTAATTCTGATGCGATAAGATTTTGCTGTTTGACGACAACAACACCGTGTTGCCAGAGAGATTTCTTCAACTCATCCCTTTGCTGTTCTGTGATGTCTGTAAGGCTGCAACCTTGTAGTATTTCAACTCCAAGTCTTGATTGATATTGTATCTGTTTTTGTTCTTTACCTAAGCTCATTATTAATATTGGGTTTGGACTATTTTGTTTTAGAACTTTGAAAGAAAATACTAGTACTTTATCTTGTTAAAACTTATAATATCAGTAATGCGTGTTTTGCTGATCATGATTTCAGAAAACCTAGAAAGTCAAAAACTCAGTAACCCAGAAAACAGCCATTAAGATTATCTAAAAAAGAAAAATATTTTTGTGAGAATGAAAGCTACTAGAAGTATGACATTTTTGCTTATCTCAGAAATTTCTTATTATACATTTAAGAACCAAAATTATTTTAAGTTAATTGTTTGTTTAATTAAGTTTTCTTTTTCACGATTACCAATTTAGATCTACCTTATCAAGCGAAAATCATGATTTTAACAGTGAACTTAAGGTATTAACGCTTGTTTGCTTGATATTAAACGGTCATAAGGCTAAATCAAGCTTTGAGATTGTAATTACTGAGGTATATGTGGTTATTTTATTGCTTTTAAAGTAAAGAAGTAATAAAACAGTAATTCCTGTACAATTTCAGAGTTTGCGCCAATATCCCACCCAATCTAATGACTGATAGATCCCCTAAGAAGCGCACATTGCCCTGGCTGTCTTTAACCCTATTGATACTATTTAGCAGACCTTCACACGCACAAACTATTATACAGCAGCCAAATCTACCGCCATCACAAGACATTCAGCCTCCTACACAGACACCACAACCATCACCAGAGTTACCACAACCACAATCCCCACCGCCAGAACTACTCCCACCATCTAGTCCAACTCCACCATCACAGTCAATCCCTAATAATTTGAGGAGGACAATTACAGTTGAACGCTTTGAGATTGTTGGAAGTACAGTTTTCAGTCAAGAAGAGTTGAATAAAGCTGTGTCCGATTTTCTCAATAGGCCACTAGACATAGCCGATCTGCGCGAAGCTCGTGCTAGAATTACCGACCTATACGTCAGAAATGGTTACATTAGTTCTGGCGCTTACATTCCACCTCAAGAAATTAGTCCGGGTTCAGGTGTCGTTAAAATTCAGGTGGTTGAGGGTAAACTTGAAAGTATCAAGATAAGGGGTACTCGACGACTTTCCCGTAATTACGTACGCGATCGCATAGAAATAGGGAGATCAGGGCTTGTGAATCAAAAGCATTTGCTACAAGCGCTACAACTATTGCAACTCAATCCTTTGATCAAAAAAGTATATGCGGATCTGTCGCCAGGGGAAGAACCTAACACAGCTATCTTGACAGTCAACATAGAAGAAGCCGATACATTCAACGCCCAGGTCTTACTAGACAACGGGCGAAGTCCAGCCGTGGGCAGCTTTCGTCGTCGTATACAAGTAAGTGAAGCGAACTTACTGGGATTGGGGGATGGTTTGACTATAGGCTACACAAATACCGATGGTAGCAACACATTTGACGCTAGTTACACAATACCAACTAATCCCAGAGATGGGACAATTTCTTTCGCCTACGGAACGTCAGCAGCTAATGTTACTGAGGAACCTTTCGACATCCTGGATATTCAAGCAGAGTCTCGTCAGTACGAACTGACATATCGACAGCCAATAGTCCAAACTCCTACCCAGGAATTTGCGCTTGGTATTACTGCTTCTAGGCAAGAAGCAGAGGCTTCGTATGTAGATTTTGAACTTGGGCGAATCCCATTTCCTTCTGATGGTGCAGACTCCGAAGGAAACACGAGAGTATCGGCGCTGAGGTTCTTCCAAGAGTGGATTACACGCAACAATCAAGAAGTATTTGCAGTGCGATCGCAGTTGAGTTTGGGAGTAGGTGCATTTGATGCAACAATCAATCAAGATAGACCAGATAGCCGCTTTTTCAGTTGGCAAGGACAAGCACAGTGGGTACGGCTGCTGGCTCCAGAGACTTTACTATTGCTGCGTGGTAATGTGCAATTGGCGACTACAACGCTTGTTCCTTTTGAGCAATTTGGTGTGGGAGGGCAGGATAGTGTACGGGGCTATCGCCAAGATTTTTTGCTAACTGACAATGGGGTGAACGCTACGGCTGAAGTGCAACTGCCGATACTTCGGGCAGGTGGTACATTGCAGGTAATTCCGTTTTCAAATCTGGGATTTGGGTGGAATGCGGGTACGGAGAATCCCGAATCGAATCTGCTGGCTAGTGTGGGGCTGGGTTTGCAGTGGCGTGGAGGCGAAAACTTCAGTGCGCGTTTGGACTGGGGTATTCCGTTGGTATCGGTGGATTCGCAGGATCAAACTTGGCAGGAGAACGGGATTTTGTTTTCTGTTCAGTACAATGCTTTTTAAACGTGTAGCTATGCAGCTTGTGATTGGTTTAACTGCTGCAACCAAAGAATGATTTTCTTTTTTTTTCAGCACTGACTTTGGTGCTAGCAACGCGCAGTGTTTGTCTGGGAAATATTTCTCGTAAATCTGCTAACATATCGAGGCTTTCACAGGATTCTAGGCACTCACAGATATGGTAGTTCATTTCCTAGAAAAAACCCTCAATTAAGAATATCCTAGCATTCACCTTATTCTTCGTCTTCATCTTCATCATGCCATTCTCCGTAAGCTTCTTCGGGATGCTCCTCATACCACCTTCTTTCATCCTCCAAAGCGAGTTCTCTTTCGATCCTGATTCTTTCTAGAGCTTCTGCTTCTGCTTTTTCCTTTCTCTGTTGGGCTTCCCGTTCTGCCTTTTCTCTGTCTTGTCTTCTTTTTTCAAAAACCTCGTTTTCTATCCGTTCTATTCTCTGCTTTTCTAATCTCTGTCTTTCTTGCTCTTCATCGAATAATCGCCATTCTACTCTCTTACAATAGAAGTCCAAAACTTTGCTTGTGACTGCTCCGGTAATCGTGCCACTGATTATAAAAATGAGAAAAGTTTTCCAACCCTGAATCGGATTACCACTCCACTCCAGCGTACCTTCATTGAGCCACACTAATAGAGCAAAGATTACGATTCCAACAACACAATTGATTACGGCGAAAACTCTGGGTGTGATTTTAGATTGTCGGAGTATTTTAGATTGTTGGAGTATTAGCCATTGTGAGGGGATAAGAACTATAGCGAAAATAACGGCAGCGATTGCACAAAGAAAAACGTTGTCGGGGTACTTGAAGGGATCTGCAATGAAATTAATCATCAGCGCCAAAGTGATTGCCCCAGAGATGAAAATAGTAATTGATAAGCTAATGGTGATTACAACACTCCAGTAGCGACCCCAATCACCAAGCCGTTCTTCCACCAACTGCTCTTGCGTGATGAACATTGCCATGAAAAATGCAGCACTCGCGCTCACATAATCAAGCATTAGTGTTTTACTCGTAGATTAATCAATCATAAAAAGCGTCAACTCGAATATCTTTCCAAATATCAGAAACTTGCCAGCCGGAGTTACTAACCGATTGTACTGGAGGATTTTCAAATACCGGAACATAGCCAGGAATATATTCTCGTGCTTGGTCTTCTGTAGCTACTGGTTGCTCAGTGATGGGTTGTGCTTCATCAACAGGATTTTGTTGTAGTGGCTCTGGTGTGGTGGGCTTTTTAATAATCGGTCTTTGAGATTTTTTGATGAGTTCCATATTTTCTAAGGTTTTAAAGCTGAAAATATAATAAGTCAATGAAAAAGCCCAACCTGTCAGACAGGCTGGGGAATAAAAAACTCTACATTCCATGATGACACAACTTCATATCGGTACTGCCCAATTTGCGCTGGAGGTGGGGCGATGAGCAAACCACCGCCTAGACGCAAGAAAACTACCCGTGTAGCATCTGGCAAACCAAAGCCAGCAACCGACTCTGCAAAGAAAAAGCCTTCTAGACAAGATGAGCCAGCTTCAGTAACCATTGATGTGTCTGCTGTTGAAGTTCCAGAGTTAACCCCCGAAGAGGAGCGCGATCGCCTGAATTTAGAACGCCGTGTGGAAAGAGCGTTTTATGAAGCGGGGAAGGCGTTGATGGAGTTGCGCGATCGCCGACTTTATCGATCTACGCACAAAACGTTTGAGGAGTACTGCCGCGATCGCTTTGGCCACAGTCGGCAACAGTCTAATTATTTAATTGCCGCAGCTAACGTCTACGAAAATTTGACAACCAATGGTTGTCAAAATGTGGGGGATGGGAATTTGACAACCAATGGATCACAAATTCTGCCAAGTAGTGAACGGCAAGTTAGACCAATGGTGCAGTTAAAACCAGAACAGCAATGCGTTGTATGGCAACAAGCAGTAGAGCAAGCTGGCGGTAAAATTCCCTCTGGCCGCATAGTCAAAGATATTGTGGATCAAATCCGCGAAAGAACCAAAATCCCCAATCCCTACCACCTGGGAGAAATATGCGTTCTTGTCCCTAAAGATAACCCAGACTTGAGGGGGAAAGCAGGTTATTGGGGCGCGATCGCTCACGTTGGCGATTATAGTTGTACCGTACAGTGCTGGGATGGCGACTATACAGTGAAAATAGAACATTTGAAATCGCTGGAACTGCTGGAGGAAGATTGCCAATTCATGCAGCAGCTATGTTTGAGGTTGCGGCAGTTGCATTCCTTGGCCGGTCGTGATGAGGCTGTGGATTGGCTGTTGCAGGGGTTGGGTAAACAAGCGAAACCGTACCTTTCATCGTTGCAAGCAAAACTGCTGACGGCTGTGGAACGGGAGTACAAGATCGAGTGGAAGCGGCAGAAGTAAACAATAGTTTAATGCAATAATGGAGTAAACTATCTACACCAAGTATATAACTGGGTGTAGAGATGCCACGAACCGAAAGAGAGTCGATCAACTTCAAACTCCCCAAACCTTTGACTAATGCACTTCGCAAAGCAGCTAGGGAACGCAACACCAGCGCTACAGATTTGGTTATTCAAGGGCTACATCATATTTTAGGCGATGTACCGGGTACAGAAATGAGTGTAGAAGTTCGCTTGTACCAGTTGGAAGAAGAGTTTTTTCGTTTCCAAGAAAGTATTCCAGCAAGTACCAACAATCAGCAAGAAAACAGATTAACCAACGTCGAAGCTAAACTTGAAGAACTGTCCCACAAGATGGCACGATTTGAAGGGGCATTGATACAAATGCAAAATAGCATTAATGCATCAAGGTCGCGCAAATCAAGTAGCTATCCTTATCAGTACAACTCACCGTCACCTCAACTCGAACCCCACAATCAAGAAAAACTAGCAATGCGACTTGGTACGAACAAATCGGCCCTCGAAGAAAAACGTGCAGCTTTGAGCCAAAAAGATTTTGAACTGTGGACACAAGAACGCGACTTAGGTAAGTATTCGTGGCGGTTTAATGACAAAGACCAGCTTTATCATCCGATTAAGTGAGAGATTGCACCGCTACACTTGACGATATAGGCTCATTCCTAGAAACTGTCTAAGCGAATATCCTTCCAGATATCAGAAATTTGCCAGCCGGAGTTACCAACAGACTGCACTGGAGGATTATCAACTAAGGGGATATAGTCGGGTTCTGTTGGAGTTGAAACGATTGCTGGTAGTCCCTCAACCACGGGTTGTGAAAATTCAACACTCTTAGCTTGAAGAAGTTGATCTTCAGCCTCTTCGATTGACTTCATCTGTCTAAGGGTAAGCTTTTCAGCTTTTTTAATGGGTTTCATGTCCATGAGGTTTGAGTACCGAGAAATCGCACAGAATAAACACGATACAGCAACTTTGCGTAAAATACGAGTACTTTGGTAAGTAATGTATGAGGGAGCAGCCAAATTAGGCGATTATCACAAAAATACCCCCAGAAAGCGGGAGCTTTTGATGTGATTCATGCTCCTTACCGGACACAAGAGAATAATTCTGGTTCGATATAGGAATTTCTGTATATATGCCCATCTTACATGAGCAAATCTTGATGACTGAGGCGATCGCGCTCCTCTTCAAAATCGCCCCATTAAATACGTTAGGAAAAAGTTGAAGGGTAAAAAATATATACTTTTACCATTCACACTGGCGTTGCTTTTTTAGTAATACAAACTTCCAGCCAAACACCAGCTATCAGTTAGGTGGGTTTTGTTCGTCCATTTGCCGTTCCATTGTGGTGATTGCGGCATTGATAGCAGCTAACCGAGTTTCCAGGCTATCCCGCATCCACCTCAAGAACTCTAATTGATTTTGCCGATAGGATTTGTGAGTCAAAGAAGAGGAATGACAACAGGGATTCATCCAAAATGGAAACATAATTCTTTCTCCTTAAATCTAAATAGCACACTTATAAAACTAACGCATTTCTCCATTATTAAATAGGAAAGTCAATTCAGCCTCTGTTTCAGTAGTAAACTGGTTAATGAGATTACTAAAAACCACTTCATTTGGATTTGTTAAAATCTGTTGAAATATCAGCATCATTGCTTTTATTCTTGGCTTAACCTACTTGATAGGTTGTTTGCTTGTAATACCTAATCACCACGGTTAATTTAAAAAATCCCATCTTGTAAAACCAGCGCATTGCCAGGGTCTAGAGTGGGTAAAATTTCATTTGGGAGCTGTTTTCCTCCCGACACAGAGATTCTCTTTTCAACTTATAAAGTAGGGACAACAGCCCAAAAGTCCCTTATATAAACTCTACTATTCAAAACTGCTTTGGTATAAGTCCAGGGCAGTTTTTGATCACTCATAATCTTAATCTCTTTTAAAATGGTCTATATCTGCAACTAAAAGAGGGCATGTTACTAACGGTTTAAGATCATGTCCATGAATAATTGCTTTTTCTCCAGATATGAACATTACTGAATAGTTACTTTCTGAATTGAATATTCCCGCAAGTGGAATATCATCGCGATCTTCAATAATTAATACAGACTTCGTGCTGTATCTACCATAATTAACCTCTGCAATTGTACCTTTTTTGATAGAACCCATAAGTTTATTCTCCTCACAATTGATTTAGAAGGAATGAAAATATTTACAGAGTATAATTTTTAAAGCTGGTACTGATAGTAGTTATGATAACAAATTCAAAAGTAAAAATTGCATCCTAACGCAGCAAATGTCCCACACCAAGGTTGATGAGGTTATCTGTATTAAAGGCAGCGTCTTAATAGTTTTTTACACCCCTGGGCAGTGCTGGCAATTCCGTATCATCAGTCGCAATGGTGGCATCTTTGGTGAACAAAAGATAAGCTAATCGTCATTCAAATTGCATTTCCGTGTCTCTGTGTCCCTGCTCCCCACGTCTTTCTGGCGAGTATAGTTAGGCAATTTAAAAGTGCATCAGCTTATACTACACAGCTAATGCGGCGTTTGAAACAGGGTTAGAGTGGCTGAGGGATGAATTTTAAGCAATGCGGCTAAAATTGTGTTTTCCTGTATAACTCACAACAGAACCGATAAGATGAAGCCATTAATAATCTTGGGTATACTTGCAGGAGCTACCACCGTCGCTATTTTAACTTTTCCAATAATCAATACCCAACCTATCTCTTTGACAGAAGAATGGATAGTAAGGGAAGTTATAGATGGTAGTACTATCACAGTTGGTCAAACCGATGGTAGCCAGATGAAAGTCCGGCTTTGTGGAATCGACACGCCATCAGGTCAACTGCTGGGCAATAAGGCTAAAGAGAAACTGCGATCGCTCGTAGTTTCTGCCGATAACGAAGTGATGATTATTCCAGTAGAGACAGATAGGGATGGGTACACAGTTGCAGAAGTGATGGCTTACGGCAAGGACGAAGTTGATATCAGCTTTCAAGAAGAACTACTCAAAAGTGGGTTGGCTAAAACACGCAACTCAGGGGTAGAATGTCCGAATCAGTTAGCATTTGGAAATGCCCAAAAGATAGCAATTGCATCAAAGACTGGGATGTGGAAGTAGCCCTGGAAGCCGTTAGTAGTTGGTGATATTTTCAACCAGTGTGGTCGTAGTGTGGAAAAATGCGCTCGTACTTTTTGGAAACATCTATTCGTTGTGCTTCTCTCAATTGCAATCATTGTGATTAGACACCGACAGTTAAATCATCTCAGAAAAACGTGAATACTTAACCGCATCTGTAGGGGGATAATCTTCTGACACTGCAATTAATCCAGTTTTTATATCCTCGAAATAAATCACACCCCCAATACGTCCTTCAACTTGGAAAGGGCTATGAAATAAACCATACTCTGCAATGTAGATCGGGAGAAAGTCAGTAATCTTTACTACCCTACCAAACATTTGCTCACAAGTTTTTTGGATGACACCATCTAAGTATTCATTATAGGTCGGCTCACCCAGTTCAGTAAATTCCGGATGATCCGCAAAATGATCCATATAAAATAACCAGATATGGGATAAGTCTGTAACACCCGTTAGTTTTTGCTTTAGTGACTGCAATCGGTCAATTTTCATAGTCTGAATATTGAGGAGGTGATAACTAACTCATGTATTATATTTAATAATTTTATATTACTTTGATATCTGCTTGATAAATCTTTTCAAAAAAGCAGCTAAACTTCATACTTAATAGTTTACTTTAATGCCTTTAGGAGAAGTTCAAGAATATAAGATATTTCCTCATTATTTCTTGAATTAAATATCATGATTTATACTAATGTAGCAACAGCTTAAATGATTGATATTAGAGAAGTAGTTGAAAAAACAAACTTGTCTAATATTATGAATAAAAAATGGGCTACTAAACGAATTACAATCAATCTCACATCAAGTGAAGCAAAAAAACTGGAAAAATATTGCTCAACCACTGGCAGACCAGCAACCGATGTAATTCGGGAATTAATTCGCTCTCTTGCCATTGAAGATGAAAAGTCAATCAAAGAATCATTATAGCGATCACTTCTTTCTCATCTAAATATGAATTAGTAATAATAGAGACTTAGTACTAAGTCACTAAGTCAATAAGCTATGTCTAATGCGATTATTTAAGATGTTCCGACTTGAAACACCTATCATGAACTAACTTTGCTAACAAAACCATTGCAATCAAGCGATTTTTCTGATGATAACGTTAAGCAGTTGATCTGTATTGTTTTCAACTTTGACAAGTGGCTACTTGGATAGTGTGCCAATTAGAAGCTAAAGAACGGATTTTTTGAAGTTCCAATGGAGAAATGCGCTCCAAGTTACGCAAGATTTGAGTCATGCGTGGCTGATTTTTGAGCTTGTCATAATGACGAGCCAGAAAGTCCCAGTAAAAAAAGTTGAAAGGACAAGCATTATCTGTACTGCGCTCACGATGGTTATAAGCACAATTTTTGCAATAGTCACTCATGTTGTTGATGTAGTTAGCAGAAGCTGCGTAAGGTTTAGATGCAATCATTCCACCATCAGCAAACTGCCCCATACCAAGAACATTAGTCTGCATCACCCAATCGTAGCCATCAATAAAAGCGGCATGAAACCAATCTTCAAGTTCTTGGGGAGAAATTCCGGCAATCAAAGCAAAGTTGTTCAATACCATTAAGCGTTGAATATGGTGAGCATAACCGATTTGTTTGACCTGAGTTAAAATTTGGTGCAAACAATTCATCTGTGTATCACCAGTCCAATAAAAAGCAGGCAGTGGATGAGTATGGTTAAACCAGTTACTTGATGGATATTCATTATCTAGGTAAACATAAACACCATGCATATACTCTCGCCAACCAAGTACCTGACGGATAAAGCCTTCGATGCTGTTTAGCTGCGAGTTATTGCTGTTGTCTGAATATGCTTGTTCTACTGCTTGAACAACTTCCAATGGATGAAGTAATCCAAGATTGAGATAAGGAGAAAGCATAGCGTGCCACATGGTCTGCTCTTTTGTTACCATTGCGTCTTGATAAGGACCAAAAGTAGACAGCCGAGTTTCGACAAAAAACTTCAGCACTTGTAGTGCCTGCTGACGTGTGACTCCCCAGAGGAATGGCTCTAAGTGCCAATAATTGTGGCTGTTCTGGAAAGCTTCAGATTGCTTAACGAAGTTGATGACATCTTGTGTAATTGAGTCTGGCTTAAACCATAGGGCTGCTGGGAAAGTTAGCTTACCTTTAGGTGGTTTGCGATTTTGCTTGTCAAAATTCCATTGACCACCAACAGGTTGATTGCCCTCCATAAGAATGTTGAAGCGCTGTCGTCCTTGACGGTAAAAATCTTCCATGATTAAGCGTTTGCGTCCCGCCGCCCATTGTCGGAACTCTTCATCGCTCCAGATAAAGCGATTACTGGGTGTGAAAGTGACTTGAATTTGGAGATTGAGCTTTTGAATTAACTTTTGCATTGGGCGGTCTGTTGGAGTCATGACGCGCAGTTCGGTAATTTGATAGCGCTCAATCCATTCAAGTAAGGGTGTGTTGAAGTCTAGTGCTTGAGTGTATGTAACTGGCCAACCGTGAGATCGAAGTTGGTCGGCAAAGTGACGCATTGCTGACCAGACTAATACCAGTTTTTGCAGATGATAAGGAAGTTGCCCTGCATGAGCAAGAGATTCGATCAAAATCACAGGAGTCTGTTGATGTTGTTGCACACAACCAAGTAATGCTGACTGCTCATGCCAAAGTTGATCTCCAAGAACCCAAACACCAATGGTCATGCTCTTACTTCCTCTGTTACCATGCGTGAGCAACGTGACGAAAAAACGCTGTTTGATTAAGCTTAACGCTATTATTACGAAGCTGTTACAAAGACTACTCCAATCAAAAAGCAGGTAAAATCGGATGTGGCTGAACTTCACATTAGTATAGTTACTAATCAACTGTATATAGTTATACTCTTATTATTTGTTCTTAACTTGGACACAAAAACGATTTATTGGTACAAATGTATTGTAAGCTAAAAAAGTTTAGTTATGCACCTTTTGTGGTTCCGTCGAGATTTGCGGCTAACTGATAACGAAATAGTCGCACTAGCAACCGCTAACGGTGCAGCAGTCTTACCATTGTTCATTATTGATCCTTGGTTTTATACCTGGGTTGATATAGGAAAGGGAAGAGTCAGGTTTTTGTTTGAGTCTTTAGAAAACCTGGACTACAACCTGCGAAAATTAGGTAGTCGGTTATACTTATTTGAAGGCAATTCCACAGACATTGTGCAACAGTTGACCAAACAGTTAATGCAGTTTGGGTATAGACCTAAGCTTTGGTTTAATCGAGATGTACAGGTAGAGTATGGAGTTAGTCGAGACAAAAATGTAATCGATTTCTACAAAGAATTAAAACTTGATTACCACGTTGGATTAAATAACTTTCTACAGTTATCAGAAAATCGCGTTCAATGGTTTAACGAGTATTATAGTTACCAAAGACAACCTCAACATCAAACACTTAAAACCATTAATACACCGGATTTCAACGTTAATGTACCGCAGTTAACGTTTGAAGAACTCAAACACAAATACCATAATTTTTGGGCAATAAAAAAAGTTTACTTTTCCGGAGGAGAAACGCAAGCAATCTCCACATTAGATTCATTTTTGAATAGTAGATATCAAGGATATCACTGGAAGCTGTCACGTCCAATGTTGTCACAAATGGGTGCAACATCACATTTGTCTCCTCATCTGACTTTTGGAACTATTTCTGTTCGTAATGTCTATCAAAAAACTAAAGCCAGAGCAGAAGAACTAAAAAATCAGCCCGCATCAGACTTCTCTTTAAAAGCATTTCGTGACCGTTTGCGTTGGCATGATAGTTTTACACAGCGTCTTTATTTTCATCCAGAAATAGCTTACAAAAACCGTTACCCAGAATTTGATAGTTTATACACACCAGAAGCATTGTCGCCTGCAAAACAAGAATTATACCAAGCTTGGCAACAGGGTATGACAGGTTTTCCACTAATTGATGCAAGTATGCGACAACTTAAAACAATTGGCTGGATGAATTTTCGGATGAGGGCGATGTGTGCCACATTCTTGACTATCAACTGTGGTATTTCGTGGCATCACGGAGCTAAACATTATATGAACTATTTAGTAGATGGCGACTTGGCAATTAATAACTGGCAGTGGCAAATGCAAGCAGGTATAACTAATCCTTTAAGCGATACTTTTAGAATATACAATCCGAACAAAAATATTTCAGAGAAAGACCCAGACGGAAGTTTTATCTATCACTGGATACCGTCACTAAGAGGATACAGCTTACTAGAAATTCTACAAGAAAAATACAAGTGTAATAGTTCTTATACACAACCAATTTTAGACTGGTCAAAAACGCGTAAAGTGAACGGAAAAAAAGTTTCTGATTTACGAAAACAAACAAAAGTGCGACTAATAAGCCTTGGTGGAGATGAATATGAAAGTGCTGTAGTTGCCAAAGACACTGTAGATAAGTACTGGCAACATAAAGATAAGGAATATCAGGAATATCAACAAAAACTGAGCCAGATAGAATAAGAGCGAAGGCTACGCCCACTCTTGGCGGGGAACGCCCAAATCGGCTCCCGATTCGGTAAAATTCATCAATAGAACCGAAGTGAAGCGCAGGGAAAGTAATTGAGTCTTAGTTCACCCACTCCACCTAACCGAAAGCTGAAGATTACGATTATAACATTAGGGTCGAGGGGAGACGTGCAGCCCTACTGTGCGTTGGCTATTGGCTTGAAACGTGCGGGACATCGGGTAACTGTAGCTGCCAACGAAAATTTTGAGTCGTTTGTGAGGCAGTGTGATTTAGAGTTTGCGGCGATCACTCCTAATTTCCAAGAACTATTGCAATCCCAAAAAGGACAACGACTAATTGCAGGAGAAAAAATCAAGCTGGTGAGTGATGAGCTATTTTTTCAACAGTTGCAATCAGCTTGGGAGGCTTGCCAGGGGAGTGACGTAGTTATCTACACGCCGTTGACGAACTGGGGATATCACATAGCCGAGAAATTGGAAGTACCTTGCTTTTTTGCATCAGTTCTGCCAGCGACTCCAACAGGAATGTTCCCATTTTTGAGATTCGCCCGAACAACAAATAATCCACTCAAGAAAGTGATTAACTATGCCAGCTATTTACTAGTGGAGTTTTTGTACTGGCAAAAATATCGAGAACAAATTAATCAGTTTAGAACCGAAACGTTGAAATTGCCCCCGTTACCATATATGGGCAGACGTTTGAGACGCAACTCCCCGGCTAATGTATCACGAGTTCCTGTATTGTATGGGTTCAGTTCTCATGTAATTCCAAGACCTAAGGACTGGCCAGCATGGGTGTATGTAACTGGATACTGGTTTATTGACCTTGCAGAAAAATATGAAGACGAAGCTCCTGACGAACTGCTGGATTTTCTTGGCTTTAAGGTAAAACCTCTGTGCTTTGGATTCGGCAGTATGACGATGCCCAATCCAGAATATTTGACATACTATATATATTGTGGAAGCTTTAAAGAAAACACATCAGGGCGGGGTTATATTGTCAGGCTGGGGAAAGGTTGGCAGGATAGTCAACGTTAAAGATTCGATGCGCGTGTGTGTAGTTAAAGACGTTCCCCATGATTGGCTGCTGCCGCAAGTATCAGCAATGATTCATCATGGAGGTGCAAGCACAACGGCGGCGGTTTTACGTGCAGGGATACCCTCAATCGTCGTACCCTTCTTTGCAGATCAGCCAATTTGGGGTGAAAAGCTAACCCGACTGGGAGTAAGCCCTACGCCCATACCGTACAAGAAAGTGTCAGAAAAAACTTTAGCACAAGCAATTCAAGTAGTGCTAGGTGATGAGGTGATGCGGTCGAAAGCGCAAGAGTTAGGTGATAAGATTAGGCGTGAAGATGGTGTAGCAAATGCAGTTGAGGCATTTCACCGTCATCTTGGGATTATCTCTACCTAAGAATTTTGACTAACTTTCGGTCGGCAAGTTCTCATTGCGAGCAACGAGCGATCGCCCTATAAAATCACAGAAAGAAAAGTTTTTTGTGATTTTGCGTAAAGCACAGAATTTAAGGTGAATAGTATTACATACCGAACCCACTATATGTAAACCAGGGACAACAGCGTAAAAGTCCCTTATATAAACTTTACTACTCAAAGCTGCTTTAGAATTGTCCTAGAGCAGCTTTTGATTGTTCGTCTTTAGCCAGCCTGAATTTCTGATGATGAGAAATCAGGGCTAGGTGTGTGGGCATTAGTTGATCTGTAAAAATATGTTTCAGCAAGAGGTTGAAGATTGACTTGCTCGAACATGATAGTGATGATTCAGAGTTATCGCTCTAGAGGAGGATTGAGAAACTTGGAAAGTCACCAAGAAAAAATCCTGGTGGTAGACGACGAAGCAAGCATTCGCCGGATTTTAGAAACGCGCCTTTCCATGATTGGCTACGACGTAGTGACGGCTGGCGACGGGGAAGAAGCTTTGGACACTTTTCGCAAAGTTGAACCTGACTTAGTAGTTTTAGATGTGATGATGCCCAAGCTAGATGGCTATGGTGTGTGCCAAGAATTACGCAAAGAATCTGATGTGCCAATTATTATGCTAACAGCGTTGGCAGATGTAGCAGATCGGATCACTGGGCTGGAATTGGGGGCTGATGACTATATGGCGAAACCATTCTCTCCTAAAGAGTTGGAGTCAAGGATTCGCTCGGTGCTGCGACGCAGAAGTTATAGAACAAGCACTGCTGTGATTTCTAGTTTGGGAGTGATTGAAGTAGACGATCTCAAAATTGATACGAATAAGCGGCAAGTCTACAAAACAGGTGTGCGGATTCGATTAACGGGCGTAGAGTATAGCTTGCTAGAGTTATTGATGAGTCACTCTGGAAAATCTTTTTCCCGTGGAGAAATATTGCAGCAAGTGTGGGGTTACAACGCAGGACAACACGCAGATACTCGTGTGGTGGATGTGCATATTTCTCGATTAAGGGGAAAGCTAGAAGATGACCCGGAAAATCCAGAGTTAATTATTACGGCTAGAGGAGCAGGTTATCTTTTTCAACGAATTATTGAACCAAAGCATGAGCTATGAAACTATCAAATGTCCTCCCTTAAAGTTGATACTGTGCTTTGTATCAACGGCAGCGTCCTAATCGTCTTTTATACGCCTGGACAATGCTGGCAGTTCCGTATTGTCAGCCGCACAGGTGGCATATTCGGGGAACAAAAGATATACTACACGGCTGATGCGGCGTTACAGGCGGGGTTGGATTGGCTCAAGGATGAAGGGTGATGAGTGCGTGGATGCTCCAGCAGTCCTTGATCTGAATGTGTTCCACCATTAGTCTTTCAATTCTGCATACGCAAAAAGCTGAAATACCGAATTTGTGCTGCTGCAAAACAACTCGCACTCCAAGCGATCGCAGCATTGACGTGATGCAATTCAGTTTTCACTTTAACGAAATTGAGAGTGGCGTGGGACGAAAAACCCTTATTTATCAAAGCTTATATCTGCTTTGAGCTTCTACTTGGTGGGACGAAGTGAATACCATGCGGTTGCTTATTGTCTCTACTTTTGTACTCGCATTTGGATTGGAGATTGAGGGGACAAGACGTTCTCGATAGAACTCCTGCCGCAATCCCGACAGCACCCCCAGCAATCCCAACTCTGACCAAACGCCCAAACTTTCACCGCGTAGAGAAACCCGATAATACCCACAGTCTAAGCGATCGCAAACAACGGGACAGCCGGACTGGTGGCATTTCTCAATGAGGTTCAAAATTCTTGATGGATATGTAGCGTTCGGAGAGAATTTGCCACCGGGGATGATTTTCAACTGTGGCTTTTGAGCAGCACCGATTTCTCCACCCCAATATTCTGGCAAATACGCTTGTACAATTTCTTCACCCACTTGATGGCGATGGCAAAAATCCCCAGTCTTCTCGTAGCAGCACAGGGTAATATCTGCACTCGATTCCCGCTGCTTTTGCACCCACAAATCAATCAGCTGCTGCCGGGATAGCAGTATCTCGTGAAACTGGCGCTTGTATTTCTGCTGCGCGGCCGCATCTTTGGCTGATGATTTCCACCACTTCAGTAATTCGGGAGTCGGGGCGAATAATGGTAAGTGCTTGCCTTTCCAGTTCTTGGGGGGATAAAGGGAGATAGAGACTGCTTCTCCTTTGATAATGCCACTATAATACGAAGTGTAGATAGTCATGCTACACCCTCGCTAGGTCGGTATCTGTTACCCAAGCTCTGCGGTCGCCTGATGTAATTAGCTTGCCATCGCATTCGCACAGTTCTGGAGATACCCACTCGACGGTATAAGTCCAGAAATCCTCGATCTGATGGATACCTTGAACAATACGGAGCTTGCTGATATCTCTGTTGCAGCGAAATACTACTTTCTTGCCCAGTGCAAAGACGGGCTTGTCTATGGCTGGTTGTAGTTTTCCTGTGCCAATGAGTTGGTTTACTGATGTATAAACCACTTCATTGTCAAGCGCAACAGCATAGTTCCAATCATCTTGCAGCCACTCGACACCACAGCAATATCCGAACGAGTTGCTGGTAGTGACGTAGACTCGCTCTAGTAGATTGATGGTCAGTGGCGGCATTTGTTTACCCCAAGGTGGGGAGAGATACCAGCAGTTTTCTAGGGTGTTGATAAGTTGAGTCATGCAACTGCCTCCTGATTTGACAACAAACTGCACAAATAATCAATTCGTTTCCACGCCACAGCTGCTTGCCTGGGCGAACAACTTAATCCGTAAGCGCGACGAGCATCGTAATTGCCAGGGATGCCCTTTCGCACTCCAACGGGAACCCCATGAGCCACCGTAAGAACTCCGGGTTGATAGCTTCGGACTTCGTGAGACTCCCGTATTGACGCAGTTTGATTTCTAACTTGGTCTGCCCAGGGGGACGGGATGACTTTGTTGAATAAGCCATTGGGGTAGGCAATAATAAAGACGCGCTTTCTCTCGTGTGGCAAGCCAACGCAGTATGCGGGTATAGTTTCCCATTCACATACATACCCGATTTGGGAAAGGTCTTCGAGAACTGTTGCCATTCCTCTAGCGAGTAGACCTGTTGGGTTTTCGATCTCGACGATCGCGGGTCTACACTCTTGGATAATCCTGAATTGTTCTGCCCAAAGTGCGGATCTGTGGTCAGCAAGTCCTTGTCGGTTGCCGGAGTTACTTGTACCGCTGCAAGGGAAACCGCCACACACGATGTCGAATTGTCCCCGATTGCAGTGGTAATTGGTGACATCTGCGTGGATTGGGATTTGTGGTTGTTCATAGCGAAGTCGTGATTGGGAGTAGGGGGAGATTTCGACAAATTGCTGGACTTGGAACTTGTGTGACAGACCAGCCGCAGCGATACCGTGGTGGCATAGTCCGCCAATGCCGGAGAAAAGTGAGAGGACGGATTTCATAGGGCGTTCTCCTTTGGAGTTGCCGCAGGCATCGCCTCCAGTTTTTCTTCTGGCAACTCAATTTCGGTATCAAATAGCCCCTGTCTGCCAGTAACTTGAATCGGAGGCATGATTCGCCTGATGTTCTCTAATTTCCAAGCGAACCTGTCAACAGTCCAATCACCACAATCAATCTCAGTTTCCGGTTGCGCGCTAATGAATGCTGAGGTCATACGTATGCAGTCGGTCAAATCAGCCAGGGCAACTGCACACCCGAAAGATAAATCGTCCCATTCCAGCCAGTTGTCAGTTTCAGCTAGTTGGATCTGGTAAGTGTAGAAAATGCTGGCGTAAATCTGTTGTTGTTGTATGCTGGTCTTTTTGGCGGCACAGATTAGCAACGGGCCTCTGTAGCTTGTAGCCCAGGAGCGAGTTTCGTATTTCTTCAGTCCCATTGGGATAAGAGAAGCCCAGGGCTGATGAAGGCTAATGGCTTTGATGGTTGTGTTAGTCATGCAGATAATTCCTCGTCTATCTTGTCTAATGATGGATATGGCAAGCCAGCTTCGGTAAATACAATTTCGGGGATTTCGTAGTAGTGAGGATCTGCTTTTAAGCTTCTGACTTCTCCAAATTCAAGTCCTTCATCACAGTCAGAATAAAGTTTGGTGTGCTTATAGATTGCTTCTACAAATTTGCTGCAATCCATACACCAATAACAGTCGCTAACTTCACCATCCCAATCACCAAATAAATACTCCATTTGTGTGCCAGGGGGGAATTTTTGAGCGCAACCCCAACAGCGATGAGGTTTTCTAATTTTTCGGACTGATTGACGAATGATTCTACACATTAGTTTTTTATCCTTCAAAATAAACTCAGTTGCTTCGGTTTAAACTCTGTTTTTGGTTCCCCATATTCCACCAACAGTTGTTCTAATTCCTGTTGCGCCCATGTTTTAGCTTCTTGCTTCCAAGGCATTGATAGGTGCATCCTCAAAGCTTTAATTTGCTCTTGTGGGGTAGGGATATAGGAAGTAGCAGTATTGAGCTTATAGGATTTCATTTTATTTTGTGTAGTTTTGCTTTTGATACGAATGCTCCAATTTGTTAGTTATTAGTTCAGCTTTCTTCATGAATGTTGTGATTCAGTATTGGATCTCTACTGAAAATAAAACATTTAACATCTATCTGCCGGCGAGACAAAATATATTCCTTAAAAGTCAGGAATTATTGAATGTGGTGTATCAGCATAAGGACATTACTCTTAAAACTTATAAAAGCGGGGGAAGCGCCATACTTCCTCCATTTTTCTATTGATTAATTCCTGGAAGATTTAGCTTTTGCAATCCATTTCGTAAATATTTAGCTAATAGAGATTTTTCGAGTAGATAATGTGCTTCCATTCCTTGGGCTTCTTTCACTAAATCAGGAAAATCTGATGGTTGTTCGCCAGAATGTCCTCGTCCAAGTAACATTAACGCAATTAATTCTGCTTTTTCTTCCGCAGAAAGCTGATTAACATATTCGTACAATGTGTTTAAAGGAGTGTTTGGGGTTCGGCGTTCAATTAGAAATTCGACTAGTTCTTTAGCTTGTGTTTTAGAATCAGCTATTTCTTCCGATGTAAAATCTTTTGAGCAGTAAGCTAATTCAGCTAGTTCAATAATTTTTTGTACTTGATCGACTTTTAGAAAGTTCATGTTTTACTCCTTTTGCAGTTTGGATTTAAGCAATAGTTAAGTTTTAGTCAACGCCGGATTGTGCAGTTGATTTTTGTGAGAGCCATTCTTTTGCGATTGCCTTAGCATCAAATTCAGGACGTGGAACTTTGTAGCCGCTAATCTCATCAAAAATGGAGACAGGAGAACGCCAGTTAGATTTATTTTTGATTGCAAACTGAAACTTAGTCAAAAACTGTTGTTTAGTTTCTAATTCCATTGCCAGGAAGTAGTTCAAGCGCCCTAAGTCAATTTTCCAGCCGTACCGAGCAAAGGTATTTGTATAGGCTTGTTCTTCTGGTACATTCTGACCAGTAGAACGCAAATTCAAGGTTTCCAATACCCGACGGATTTCAGGCGACTTTGTGGATAACGGGACTTAGGCAAAAAAAGAGAATAAAAAAGGCTATAATGCAGAATTAGCATAGGTTTTACGTCAAACTAACCCCCATGAAAGAGACAACTCCCACAGCTATGCCCCCATGCTTTGAAAAATGGTGTCAAAGGTTTGACGATGTATTTGGTCATAAAGCGCAAAAAAGGGAGTTTAGACATTATTTAGGGGGGTTGTTAGGAGAAAGCGAACGGAAAAACTTGTTCCAGCTCGCAGAAAATGCCGTAGGAGTAAATTACCACCGATTACACCACTTTTTGACAGATTCCCCTTGGTCGGCCACAAAGGTGAATGAACGACGCTTAGAGGTAATGAACAAGTGTAGTCAGACTAAAATCAGTAGGGGATTTAGCTTGATAATTGATGATTCAGGGCATAGGAAAAGTGGTAACTTTACCGAAGGTGTGGGAAGACAATATATCGGAGAAATTGGCAAGACAGATAATGGAATAGTGGTGGTAACAACTCATTTATATGATGGGAGAAAAAGCCTACCATTAGATATAGAGTTATATCAACACGCTGATTCATTACCCGAAGGAAAACAAGACCCTCTATTTGAGAAAAAAACAGAGATAGCAATTAAGTTAATAGACCAAACAAGAGAGCGAGGATATCAACCAGGAATAGTGATTGTAGATGCCGGATATGGTAACAATACATCATTCCTATTAGAACTAGAAAATCGCAAATTAAAGTATTTAGGAGGAATAGCCAAAAATCGGAAAGTCACAATTAGTGAGCAAGAGAATAATCAACGAACAATTAGGATAGATGAGTTAGCAAAGTCTATACCCCAAGAGGCTTTTAGCGAAACTCAACTCAATTTAGATAAACCTAGAAAAGTATGGGTAGCAACTTTTGAAGTAGAGATATCACGTCTGGAAGGTAAACGAAGTATAGCTATCGTCATGAATGCTGCTACTTTTTCTGATGCCACAGATATCGACTACTTTATTACCAATGTTTCTACATCTGTTGTAACTTCAGAATGGATAGTAAACACCTATTCTCAACGCAATTGGGTAGAGGTCTTTTATAGAGAAGCCAAGGGTTTTTTAGGATTGAAAGAATATCAAGTCCGAGATAAAACCAGTCTCATGCGACATTTTATCTTGGTATTTTGTGCCTATACTTTTGTCCTTTGGCATCAGTTGACTGGTGGTTTTAGACGTAGGTGGGCAACTAAACCGTTGAACACTTTTACTGAGGCTTTAGAAGCCTTTAGAACTGCTATTTCTTTCCGATTTATTGAGTGGTTGACTGTTAATCGTGACGTATTTGCCGCTCATAAAGCCAGTTTCGGCTTTATTTGGGCTTGATTTTTCCTTAAGTCCCGATAAGTCGATGGGCTGTGTTAATTTGTGTTCTTCAATCACCTCTGGTTCAGACTGGTTCAAACGTGCAGGAGGTAGAAATTTCATGCTTGTGGGTGATTGGCAGTAAACGGTAGTAAACTGTTTTTCCAATTTGCTCAACTGCCATTCTTCAGCCAGTGCCACAGATTGCAGTCCACCGATAGCTGCAAGAGCGATATGAGCGCTTTCAGTCAGCGGCTTAAGGATTTCTTGTTGCCATTGGTCGTTGGAGGTTTTAGCAGCAGCAATAATTATTCGCCAGTCTGCGATCGCTTGGACTTCGTTGTTAGTTTTTGCAAATTCTACTAGCTTTTTGGCATTGGGGAAGAAGTCAAGTTCAATGATTGCTTGTTTGACGGCGAGTGTAAATTGCTCATCGTCAAGATGCTGGTTGAGATATTCTGACCAAATAGCAACAGCGCTTGGGGATAACTCGCGGTTGAAGTGAGTTTGTAGTAGTGCAATGCCTTTTTCAAACTTAGCTTGTGTGATCATGATTTGCTCCTAAAGTTCAAATTTTGTATTAGCGGCTTGTCTGATGCGGTTCAATTGCTCCTGTTGGTTGACGACACTGGCAAAATTCGCCGTCTGGCCTGTGTGACGTTGTTGCTGCCATTCGACGACCCATGCAACAAGTTTCTGCCAGTGCCGTGGGTCAGTTTCGCATTTGTTAATCACGTTGAAACCAAGAGCGATGGTTGGTTCTTGCCCTTTACGGCAGTTTTGTTTAGCGACATAAATTGCAAATTCGCCCGATATATCATTGCCACCGGTGAGGATAAAGCCACTCTTGCGGTAAGTCCGAATGTATGGAGCAATCTCCAATGCCGCCCAGTCACGTAGTTCTGGCTGTTTGAGCTTGATGCCATCAGCGTCAAGCTGTTGGTATTTCTGAAGTTTGGCAACCTGACTCGAAGAAAGCTGTTGATTGGCCACCGCAGGTAAATCAGTAATGTTCAATTGTTCGTGATTATCGAACGACCCCGGAATTATTGACCCACATGAGGATTTATCGGTTTGGTGCAAAGACTCTGAATTTTTTGACAACGAAGTGAGTTGTTGTGATTGGGATAACCTGCGTGTTGGCTGTTGGGTTAGTAGGGTCTGCTCTCGTTCGTCTAGATTCTCTTGGTCAAGATTGAAATTGAGTTGAGGGTGGGGGGAGTCTTCTTCTCTTTGTTCTTTTATTCTTTGTTTTTTTTCATATTGTTCTTCTATATAAGGGGTGGATGACCCACCTATGGACGACCCACCTATGGATGACCCACCTATGGATGACCCACCTGTGGGTTGATGGTTTTCCCTAAATAACCTTGTATCTTCTTTGTTTGTAAAGATGTAATATTGCCAGTCAAATGTGCCATTTTCCGAGTTGTTATCTCGAACTCTAACTAAATAATCATTTTGTTCAGCATTTTTGATGGCACTACGAATTTTATCTCGTTTATACCCTAGACATTTCTCGATTATCGCAAAACTAATGTCAAAGTTTTCATCGTGAGAAGCTACCCAACAGATTAATCGAAATGTTGAGTCAGTGAGACTATAGTCACGAATTAAACTGTTTGGAATTGGAGTAAATTGCCGCGAAGGCTTGCCGTTACGAAATCCCATGATTATTATCCTCAGTTTTTGATAATTTCGGATATATCTAAATCATTTAAAATAAACCATTCTGTATTTTCTTTTAATCTTTTATTTGCATATCTAAAATGTAATGTTCTTTCGATATCTAATGCTTGCGTAGTAACACAAGGGATTAAGTGCTTAATTTCTAAGTCATAAGGGCAGCCAGTAGCGACACTCTTAATGCGTTTATTAATATTTGAAGTGTGCCCTATCTTATAGAAATTACTACCTTTAGCCCAGATAATATAAACAACATGTTGCTGTTCATAAGGGCTGATATCTTCGTCGTAATCAAATGTCATCATACATGTAGGGCGATATCCCCACATTCTTGAACTAATCTGCTGAAATACTTCTGCTTTGACTCCTAGCCAAAAATAAGCAAATACTCTGTAATCGCCTCTACCATCGCAATATTCATGGTCTATATAACGTTCTATTTGGACAGCATCACAAGAAGAAGCCAACTCAGACAAGAAGTTGAACTCTGATTCTGAGCCATCGTAGACAACTTGGATTAAATATCTATATTTTTGTCCTTTATTAGTATCATTGTTTACTTTTATTGAGCTAGGATTTTCTGATGTTCTCATTTTTGTACCTTCTAAAAAAATGAACTATCTGACTTGTTAGAGTTTGATGTTGAGTTATTTTGGGAAGTATCATTGAATTGTATTGACTTACCCTCTAATAATGCTCCGCCGGTAACTCGGGCCAGTTTCGGATAGTAAGCAACAGGATTGCCAAGGTCTTCTAAAAAATCTGTCAATCTCATGAAATTCTCCCAACAAAACTAATGATGGTATTGCCATTCGAGGCTAAGATGAGTGTCTTTTACATCCCTTTTACTATAACTTATCACGTTATACATTATAAACTAACACGTTATAAGTTATATTGAAAGTGGCACTTGAGACGTTATATGAATAAGGAGTGGTTATGGTGCAAACTTTGATGAAAGTGGTTCGGGAAACAATACTTGAAATACCAGGACTAGGGAAGCGGATAAAACAAGCAAGAGAAAATGACCCACGTTCGTTGAAGGAGATTGCTGCTGCTGCGAATATGTCTCCCATGAACTGGTATCGGATTGAGTCCGAGGAACAGGCATTACCAGAACCAACGTTGCGTAAAATTGAGGAAGTTCTTGGTGTGGACTTTGAGGTACAGTTTGATGATTGAGCTTGTTATGGAGGAGCGATTGCTGTCATTAAAACCTCTAGATTTTTTACCATGACCAGCAATACCCCGCAAACCGAATACGATTCACCTTGGAAGCAAATACTACAGTTGTATTTCCAAGACTTCATGCTGTTTTTCTTTCCCCAAGCCCATGCTCAAATTGATTGGAGTCGTGGGTTTGAATTTTTGGATAAAGAACTCGCTCAGGTAGTCCGAGATGCTGAACTAGGACGGCGACTTGCTGATAAATTGGTGAAAGTCTATCGCACTGGGGGCGAAGAATCCTGGATACTTGCTCATATTGAGGTGCAGTCCCAAGAAGAAACTGATTTCCCCAGACGCATGTTTGTATACAATTACAGGATATTTGACCGATATAATCGCTCTGTTGCATCATTGGCGGTACTTGGGGATGAAAATACAAGCTGGCGGCCATCGCATTTTGGTTACGAGTTGTTTGGGTGTAAAGTTGACTTTCAATTTCCTATAATCAAACTGATAGACTACAAGCAGCGACAGTCCGAGCTAGAAGCCAACCGCAACCCGTTTGCTACAGTAGTAATGGCGCATTTAGCGGCAGTACAAACCCGTAGCGATAGGTCGCAACGCAAGCAACAGAAACTGGCCTTAGTGCGTCGGTTGTATGAGCAGGGTTTAGGGCGAGAAGATATCATTAACTTATTCGGGTTCATCGACTGGGTGATGACTCTACCAGCCCAATTAGAGGCAGAGTTTTGGCAAGAATATCGTGATTTTGAGGCATCTAAAAGTATGCAGTATGTAACTTCTGTGGAACGCAATGGTATTCGCCAGGGATTGTTAAAAGGCATAGCTTTGGGGTTGAAACTCAAATTTGGCTCCCCTGGTCAAGACTTATTATCTGAAATCGAGCAAATTGAGGATGTTAGTTTACTGGAATCAATCTTAGAAGCAATAGATACAGCTAATACTGTTGATGAATTGCGCTCTTTTTATGAATCAGCAAACGACACCCAGCAAGAAAATTAACGTTGTTTGATATTCGATTTTCAAGGTTCAGTTCGCGTTCAGTGCTTAAAGCTGCTTGCACTTAGGCACTCAAGTAAACATCGTCACCAGCATCAAAGATACCCGCTTCATCTCCCCAACAGTCCCAGCCTTCTCTTGATTCCCGTGCGAACATCTCCAGCTTGGACATGTTTGGGCATAGTTTTTCAACCAGTTGGTTAAATTGTTCAGGTTTGCGCGAATGCTCCCGCCGACGTGCGCGTAAAACTGTCGATTCGTTGGTGAGCGATCGCCCCGCAAAAGCTTTAACATCACCCCGCACAGCTAAAGCGCAATGTTCAGTGCAATTGCGAAGCCAGTGTCCAGTGCCGATATGTGGAGTCCCGGCTTTGGTTACTTTCTCCCAAGTCAAGATAGTTTTCAGGTTAAAACCCCACTGCTGCAAGCATTGTGCCGCTTCTATCATGTGGTTGTTGGTGAACCACAGCCACAGAACACAGCCAGCAGGGTCGCACAATTCGGGAATAGGCAGCGCTAGGATTTCCTCTATCTTCATCGGCTGGTAAGGAATGCGGTTTCTGTGGGTTTTATCGTTGGAGCGCAGTCTGTAGAACCAGGGTGGGTCGATGGCGATGCACTGATATTGTCCTTGTAGTGTTGTAAGTCTCATGCAGCTTCTTCCTGTTGATCTTTGATAATCTTGGCGCTGATAGATTCAAAGTCTGCTTGAAATATATTCATGTCAAAATGCATTTCACCACTGTTGTAGCGGTCAACAATGTGTTGTCTGATTTCTGGCTCTGATAATCCATCAGGGATATGGATATGAGCTTCACTGGTAAGTTTTTCTACTACTGTGACTATGGCTTTCATGTATCCTCTGTTTCACAACATTCACATTCAAGTTCTTCAAATTCTTCAATCGCATATAGCGCCATTACGACGCAAGCTCTTTCCTATGGATGAGTAGCGGATTGCATTCGATAAGATTCAGGTACTACATAGCCTTGAATTGCGTAGAATTTCTTTGCTAGTTTTTCGATAAGTGCATCTTTTTGAAAAAAACCAAGCTCCATGTTTACTTCCCAAATTCAAAAACCTTTTTATCATCAACTTCTATAGGATTAATATTGATTAATCCACCACCTGCATAATTGCAGGGAATCTTGCGTTTATCTTTGTCATCAAAAGCTTCTTTATGAACTGGAAGCCATCGTCCCACGCAAGAGAAGCCAACAGCAGAAGATGGAGCGCCAGCTTTTTTATAGTCTTGAACCGTAGCAATATGTCCGCAGTTTGGACACTTGAACTTCCATTGCATCATGTCTTTGCCAAATAATTTTTGTCCTTGAGCCAGCCATTCTTCTCTAGTCATCTTTTTTTTCCAAATTATGGTTTTACTTGTCAGAATCTAAAGAGCGATCATTTTCAACCATAGGCGATCGCTTTTATTTCCAAGGTGTAAAATTATTCCACTGGAACCAACTTGATCCCGATTCGGGATATGCATCTGCACTGTGAGCTTCCAGGGGATTACCCCAGTAACAGCAAGCGTTAATCGCAAAGGTAGGCTGTTCTCTTTCTGTGCCGTCTTGCAAAAGTAGCATTGAGATATGGTCGTCTACCCAAATTTCCACCCACTCACCCCGCAAGTATTCACTGTAGAAATCGCTCCACCTGCATAAATCCCAGCGATCGCAATTATCTTTGTCGTAGCGCCACACTTTGAAGACTTGGTTCCAGTGCGCTAGGAAATCTAGCGCCGCAGGTTTGGACTGCATAAGAATGTCTTTATCCCCTGGTACAAGCGTTAACTCCTCGTATAGCCTGGGTAATTGGGCAGTGATGCCACCATACTCAACGGTGTACCATTCGATACCGCTTATATTCTGCTCAAGTTGTGATGCCCAAACACCCTCGCGTTTTGTGGCAGTTTCCTTGGCTTTTTGTAGGAACATATCACAGCGCAACACGCCTTCTACTGGGGACAATCCGCCGTGTACCATGTGATTTTGAAGAACTGGGTCGTATGCTGATTCCCAACCAGCTTGGTTGATTGCGTCTATTTGTTGGGCGATTTCTGCGGCTCTTGGATCTTGGAATTTAGTCATGATTATATAACCTTGAGCTTTGGTATAAATTGTGGTGCGATAATTAAGTCTCTTCTGACATCTGCTCCCAGTACTGAGCAACAAAATCATGGGCTTGTTGCAATATTTGGGGGAGCAAGAATAACGGAATTTCCCAAGCGGCAATTACACTACCAGCGAAACATTCTGCAAGTTCAACTCGAATGCATTCCGGTAAACTACTGTGGAGAAATTTAAGTGAATGATCTTCGTTATCTGGTAATGACACGAAAAAATAATCATCGTGCATAATGTGAGCAACAAGTCCGTATCTTTCTGCTAGAACTTTTCGTAAGCTGTTCATAATCTGGTTTGCTGGTATGTAGGGAATTATTGACAAATCACTTGAACTATTTCGGGCAACCATCTCAGCTGAAACACAGTCTGGTTTGACCCCCGTGCAACAGCTGACACCATGCGCCCCCACTGCTTACCTGATTCTGTAGGGCGATACGGCAGTTTGCGATCATCAGTTTTGTACTGAAGTCCGGCGTTAATCAACCACCTGTTAACCGCGATCGCACTTTTCCCTATCGCTTCCCCAATTTGTGTCGGGTTGAGATAAGCATCATCGGAGGGGTCAGTGCAAGCGATCGCCGTTTTGAGTTCATCAGCAGCAGGTTTAAGGGCAGGATTAACAGATGTAGCGGCGTTGACTGCTAACTGTGCGGTGAGGGATTTTTCTAGCCCTGCAAATTCTCCTACCAGCAGGGCTAACTGTGCGGCTTCGTGGGATGGGGCTAAGGCTTTGGACGTGTCCTGTGGTTCTTGTATTGGCTGTTGCTCTACTTGAGTTGACAGCATCACCTTTAACAGTGTTCTGTTTGCCCAAATGCGAAAGGGAATAGATACCCACCGTGCTAAATCGATAGCTATTTCTAAATGTGTCCAAGTAGCTTGTTCATTTCCATGCCCTTTCACTTCTATTACCAATAACGATATGGGAATCCCCATATCGTTCTCAAGAGCTTGCAGATACTCCTTTGTGGATTTCAGGCGTGTGTAATCGGCTAATAACTTCCCGTTGGCTCTAGCCATCTGAGATGCATTAACATACCCCTTGGGTATCGTATATTTGCCTATTTGCCCATCCTGGAGCATTTGATTGATTTCTGAATCCCGCCAAAAGTGTGTCAGCATTATAAATAAGCTCACTTTATTGTGACTAAATCTAATCAAGTTGAGCAGAGCGATCGCGTTGCTTCCCGGCGGGCGATCGCTTTTAATGTGCCTTGGTGTAGCCTTATGGTTGACACCAGTATCTTAATACAACTACTATTATCATGTCAACTGGTCAGCGTAATACTGGAAAAATTAGAATAAAGATGAATGTTCAAGTAGATGTTACACCAATAGCTGCTTTTAAGTGGCACGAAGAAAATGCTCAAAAACTGAGAAAGCTTAGAGATGATGCTGGGCTAAGTAGAAAAGCGCTATCAGAAGCTGTAGGCGTGTCTGTCGCTTACATTCAACAGTTAGAATCACCTCATTTATTTATAAATAAACCAAAAAAGCCAAAAGAAATGACTGTTAGTGCTGAAGTTCTAGAAAAACTTTGTGCCGTTTTGAACGGAAAAATAACTTCATTAATTTGGGATATAGACTGTATATCTGATTCATAAATTACTGCGCTTACCCACAAAAAGCGCTTGACATTTACTGGTATGCGTAATAATATATTAATCATAAGGGAGGAAACAAGCGCCAGCCTCCCAGAAAAATATAGAGGCGCTTCAATACTGAACCTTGAAAGAAACGGAACAGAAGCAAAACCCCCCAGGTAGTGAGAGTAGTGGATAGTCAAAGCTGCTAACGCGAGGTAAGGGGTAGAGTGGTTCTTAATAAAAAGTTCCCGCAGAAGTACGACAGTCGCTTTTAACGCCAATTAGCACTGACTGTCGCCTGATCCCTAAGATACGCTGCTGCGGGAAGCTCCGGTCACTGGCTAGGAGTAAGAGAAGCTGCGCTTAGATGATTGAAAAGTGTTTGGCTGCACAACGTTATCGCGTTTGTGGCGTTTCTATCACTGGAATTAAGGGCTACGCCCAAGTTCGATGAGAATGTATTGGAATCAGACAAATGAATTTAAAAATCGTGACTTTTGCTTCACTGCTATTGGTTGCTAATCTTTCAGCAGCAAATGCACAGAAAACAAGAATCGCTTATGAGATGACTGCTACTTCTTGTAATCAAAAAATGCTTGATGAAGTCAGAAAAAATAGTGCGCCTGACAATAATCGTTTGGCAAGCGAAGTTATCAAGAGTGTACCTCAACATAGTACGATCCGGTTAAATTCCAATGAACGATACATCTGCGGTTATACTTGGGTTTCTATAGTCACAGGCGAGAAAGTAGCGCGTATTGATAAAACTCAGTCTCGCAATGCATATAGGGCTTTTCGTGTGATTACTATTCCTATTAAAAACCAGAACTAATCACGGAAAGTTCAAGTTCGTGCAGCGTAGTTTATCCAAATCTAAGAAAAGCTGCGCTTAAATTCTTTGAGAGTGTTGTGGTCAACCACAACCATGTCCAAATCAAAAGGCGATCGCCCGTCTGACAAACAATGCGATCGCCTTTATAACCCTATTAGGTAATTGAATTATGCCACAAACAGCAATAACTGTAACCCCTTGCATCAAATCAGTTGAAGAATTGGTGCGATTCGTTGCCTAGTGAAGCACGGTAATCAGTCCGTACATAACTAAGCCAGCCTGACAGCAGATTACTGTCACTAAAGGCTGAACTCTCGGTCAGATGCAAGTGCAAGCCTTGCCATTCAGACTCAGAATTGATTCCTTATCTGCCCACACCGAACAAGCTCGGTTCTTGTAGAGTGAAGCTGGGAACAGGGCGCAATCAGACGACCGTTGCGGGTTGACACTGGCGCTAATAGGGAGTTCCTATGATGAAACAGAGCCTAGAAAAGCGACTTATCAACAGGCAGGGCGCAACACAAAATCCCTGACCTTGCTGGAGTTCATTCCCGCCGAACACCAGTTCAGTAACGGCAAAGAGTCTAGGGAATCCAGCAGTCGAATTGGCTACATCTAACGGAACAATCAATCTCTCCGGGGGAACGAATAAAAACGAGTTGTGGGTCTAGGGGCGGTCGAACCCCAAGTAGCCCAGACGAGCGGAGGAATCCCCACAATTCGGGTAGGACAGACCGTAATTGGTCTGAGGTGTTCAGAAAATACAAACTCTAGAAGAGAAAATGATTAGACACAGTGTAAAAACTAGTGAATCTTGGAGAGCTTTACCGTGGAAGAAATTCCGCCGAAATCTTTTCCGCCTTCAAAAGCGCGTATTTAAAGCGGTTCTTGTTGGAGACAAGCGGAAAGCTAGGTCACTCCAAAAGCTTATTCTAAAATCCACCTCGGCTCGATTTCTTGCAATAAGACAAGTATCTCAGCTAAATGCTGGTAAAAAGACGGCTGGTATTGATGGTAAGAAATCCCTCTCATTTGAAGAACGCTTCAACCTTGAAGAACTACTGAAAATGAATAGTGGAAATTGGAAGCACCAGGGTTTACGGGAAATCCCCATCCCTAAAAAGGACGGGACTACCAGAATGCTTAAAATACCAACCATCGCGGATAGAGCTTGGCAATGCCTCGCAAAATATGCACTTGAACCAGCACACGAAGCCACTTTCCACGCTCGGAGTTATGGGTTCAGAACCGGGCGCTCTGCTCACGATGCACAAAAACACATCTTCAATAACCTAAGCTCTCAAGCCAACGGAATAGAGAAACGAGTAATCGAACTCGATATTGAAAAATGCTTCGACAGGATTAACCACTCAGCAATAATGGACGAACTCATCGCCCCCAAAGGCTTGAAAATCGGTATTTTCCGATGCCTCAAGGCAGGGGTAAATCCAGAATTCCCTGAACAAGGAACCCCACAGGGGGGAGTGGTCAGCCCATTACTAGCTAACATCGCACTCAACGGGATTGAGAGTATACACAGATACCACTATAACTACAAAAAAGGAAACAGAATCACTGATAAAACCTCAAAAGAGGATATCACTGAGCCATCAATCCGATACGCGGATGACATGGTTATTATACTCCGACCCGAAGATGATGCGACCGAGATACTTGAAAGAATCAGCGAGTTCCTCTGCAAACGCGGAATGAATGTAAGCCAAAAGAAAACCAAAGTTACCGCCGCGACAGATGGGTTTGATTTCCTCGGCTGGCACTTTAAAGTCCAGAAAAACGGAAAGTTCAGAAGTATCCCTTCAGTGGATAACTTCAAAGCATTTCGTAAGAAAGTAAAACATATCGTCAACAACTCGAATTATGGTGCTATCACAAAGGCTGATAAATTAGCCCCGGTAGTTAGAGGCTGGAGAAATTACCATAAGTTCTGCAAGATGGACGGGTCTAGAAACTCGTTATACCACATTGAAAAAAGAGCTTACAGGGTATTTAACAAGGAAACCAAGCAAACCCGCTACTCTAGCAAGAAATTACTAGACAAAGCATTTCCAACAGTTTCCTACTCCGAAAACAAACACATTTTTGTCAAAGGAACAAAATCCCCCTATGACGGAGATACAGCCTACTGGAGCGAACGTAACAGCAAGCTCTACGACGGCAAAACCTCTATTGCTCTCAAGAAGCAAAGCCATAAATGTACTTCCTGCGGTCTGAAATTTATCGATGAAGAACGGATTCATCTGCATCACATCGACGGAAATCACGCCAACTGGAATAAAAACAATCTTGAAGCAATTCACGAAAGTTGCCACGATTACAAACACATGAGCAAAAGCGCAAGCTAAGAACATCGGGAGCCGAATGCACAGAAATGGGCACGTTCGGATCTAACTGAGAGGTGCGGGAGATAATACTCCCCATCGACTCAACCATATCAGTTGAAATCAGCTTTTACGATCATGAAATTTACTGTGGTGATAAACTGATAGCCGCAATTGCATACGACGATGACCTGACGCAACCTTGGGTGGTCTTAGTAGAGGGCGTTGAGAGATTCCGCGCTAACACTTGGGCAAGATGTTATCGCTACATCAGTTGGCATCACCAAGACGGCACACTCAACGCCCCCTTACCTTTTGGAGAAGCGGAATTAGTTACACAACATCAGCAACTCGCACTCCCACCCAAAAAATCAGAATTACCAACCACCACTGGTAATGAGGTCATGTCCCAGATTTTCACCGAATGCGAAAAATACGAGTTTGAATTACTCGACGATGGTATTTACCACCACGACCAAAAGCTTGGTGAAGTAGGCTGTACTGATAATCACTGGTGGGTGATTCGAGCCTCGTCAATGCATCAACAGAAAGTCCCGTGTGATTCTGTGGCAGATGCGGTGTGGTCGTTGTCGATGAGTCAGTCCGTGTCTTGTGAAGATTTATTAGACCGACCTTTCGAGACGCTAACTCCTGAAGAATGGCGGAGATTGATGGAGTATGAGCCAGCGCAGAAGTTAGTAGCGGCGTAATTGTTGGTGAGCGCTTTTGTTGAGGCAAGAGCGCTGTTCTTCATTCATCTAAACAGGGGAAAATCATGAAACTTAGCTACGACCAAGAAACGGGCGTGTTTATCGTTTCTGAATTAGGACGCATTTTAGATTCGGATTTAGATTTAACGACGCTAGGAGTGCGGTATGGTTTTATCGCTCCTCCCGTTGGTGACGAGATGACGGACGAAGAAGCGCAAGAGATGGTTGAGGATTTCTTAAAGTGCGAGTAGCGGATTTGATGCTACGCAGATGTGACAGCGAAAACTACAAACAGGAAGTGCAATCATGGCAAATACTACTGCAAAGACTGCTGAAGAGATCGTCGCAGACTTGGAGCAGTTCACAGGCTCATCAGTCGTTTACAGACATTGGTTGGGTGTTCTACGCTACACAGAAGGTGTGAAGTACTTGGCTGAATCGACGCAATGCTACTGGCTGCTGGATGCGATTGGGTCTTATCAAGGGCAGCTTCAATCTAATCCTGAACTGAGAGATTTTCAAATATGGCATTTGATAGTTCAGGAGAAAACTGCAACATTGATTTGTGGGGAGGACACGGATAAGGAAGTGCTACGACAACAGATAAAGTATACCGACTTCCCGCTACCTGAAATTAAGCTTTATCTAGCACAGAAGGTGTTGATGTTGCCAAGCGAGTATTGAGGGGGAACGGTGGGTTTTGAAGCCCACCTTTCAATCTGGATATTTATCTTTATTGAGGTAAAAAATGAATGAGTTGAGTTTAGAAAAAGCCTTAGTAGCAGATAATCAAACGTCTGTGAGTGTGCATGAAAACTTGGATCAAATTTTCGGGATGCTAGTAGATTTTAAAGAACGAAATCCCCAAACTTTCAAGTTCCTGTGCGATAACAGCGGGGATTTAACGCTTGGAGATGCGATTCAAGCATTAGCGCAAACATTGGATGTATTGGAAGAGGAATAATTATGCAACCAACAATTACATTTCCACACGGCTACGGACGAACAAAGTACAACATTGGGCAACGGACGAAACAGGGTAAAATCATCGGCATTGAGTATTATCCTCTTGAGAGTTTGCTAGCTGGAAGTTGTAGTTACGGCTATCGCTACAAAGTGATGACTTCTGATACTAATAATGAAGTTAAGATGCTCGAAGAAAATCAAATTGTACCACTTTCGCCTCAAGAGTTGGAGGCAGAAATTTTATCAGAAGTTGATTGGTATCTGCTTCAACTTGTACTGCTGCAACAAGAATTGGGAGCAGACTTAAAGATTAACACGCCGTTTGGTAAAGTTCATCCACCAATCTCAACTACAAAGCGCACGAGTGATAGTGCGTCAAGATTATCGGAGCCAATTAAAGAGAAAGTGGCAGCTTGATATCGGATTAAAAACTGGAGCTAACTGGTAATTTCACAAAACAGTTAGCTCCAGAAAATCGATTCGATACTAACAACAATTATGGCACAATAAAGCAATGAGCAACCAACAACATCAAGCAGCTTGGGATGCATTGATGTCCCTCAACAAAAGGCATTATATAGCTACAGGTTTTTATGCTTTGGGTGATGCATTTCTAATTAGCGGAAAAGACCCACAATACAAAAATAAGATTGTGCTTGTGGAACATTGTGGCAAGCTTCAAATTAATCATTGGGACTGGACGACTGATAAATCCCAATGTCGTCAGCCAACAATCACAACCAATGGCGACGATAATAATGGCAATTTGAAGCGTAAAGCTCCATCGCTGAAAGTGTACAGCTAATTCCAGAATAGCTACGCCAAACTGCATTGAAATAATCAAGGATAAGCAGATGAAACTAAGTCCTGTATACGATCCTAAATCGCTTAGTTCATCAAAAGTATATCGAATTGATGGAGCTTTTTATCAATACCTGCGCCAATCAGGTAGTAGCGCTCATCCGCAATATGTATTCGGATACTTACCTGCACCAGGGCATAAAACTAAATCTGATTTATTGCTGAATCGGAATAAATTGATAAGCCGTTGTGAAGAAGTAGTAGGAATGGCTTGCAATACTACTGAGGCGAAAGAAAGCTCCGAGCAACTTCAATTATTTTAACGTCATGCCGATACATAAACCACCTGTCGTTAAAAGACCCATCAAATTGCAAAACAAGATAATCTATCGAGTAATTAGAGACATACAGCACATCAAGAATAGTTCCCAGCTTGGAAGAGCCAAAGTCAACAAGAAATCTTGCATGGTTCGCAGTCAAGGTACTTACTGGATGATTATGTAGCTCCGAACTTAAGCAGCTTTTTTTGTTTCCAAGAACAAGAAAAGCTGCGCTTAAAAGATTTGAAAATATAAGGTACTGAATCATGGTACAAGCAATTGCTAACCCTGAAGCATTTCTTAAAGATGCAGTAGTCGAGCGTTACAACTTTTCAAAATTAAATAAGACTCGTATTCGTTTTAAAATCCAACTGAAGAAGACGACTAAAAGCAATGCTCCAAAGTGGACTGATGTTTTGAAAACTGATGATGATGAACAAGAGTCCGATTTGCTGAAAGTTAAGTCATCGGAAGTTGGTTTGAAAGGCATCAAAGTATTCAAAGCTCTTGATGAAGCGGCAGGTCAATTACGTCAAGAAATTGCTTCAGTCCAAGAGTGGATGACATCGGATAGTGGCGACTGGGTTTGTCCAATTGATTTAGCTCCTTTGGTATGGAGTGAACTGCTGAATATTCGAGATAATATTGCTCCTACCCTTCGCGCACAGTTAAAGGACGAATTTGAAAAAGGCTTGACGGATTATCAAGAAAGAATCGACCACTTCCTTTCGCTTACTGCTTGGGAATTGTCATTAGAAAAGCAAGAGGAAGTTAAAGCCAACTTGCTTAAGGCATTCCCCACATTGCCGGAGTTAGAGGATTATTTGCAGGTGGTGATTGGTCGTCCGGTGATTATTCCTGCATTGTCCGAACAACTTGATCAGCAACAAGCCGAATGCCTTGCTCAGATAACCCAGTTCATACAACAGTATGACCAAAACCTGGAGCAAAGGTTACGGGAATCTGCTGTTGCTGGTGGTGAACAACTAGCAGCACAATTGCTCGAAGAACTGAGCGAGTGGGAGCCAGGACGCAAGCCAGTTCAGTTTAAAAAGAAGATGGAGAAACACCTAAAGAAAGTGCGGGTGTTGCTGGCGAATGCCTCACTGGAAGCTGGTGGTAGCCTCCAGTCGATGATGAATCACTTGGATTCGATTGTGAATGACCCAGCGATTGAGTCGAAGAATTTGGGTTCATCGGGGCGTAGTCAGTTACAGCAAAAAGTAGATTCAATTTACTCGAAGCTGTTAGACGAACAACGCAATCTACAACAGTTGGCAACCGGCGATGTGGGCTTATCAAAAGCCACAGTCAAATCGTTCAAGTTCCGTTAGAAAAAAAGGCTTGGACGGTGCAGAATCGCCCTTGCCTTAATCACCGAAATTAAAAGTGCGATATCCACGTTAACAGTTTAAGTCGGATGTCGCATCTACAAAATTATTGAGGTTAATTATGTCTCATTTTTCAACAATCAAAACTCGGTTAACCAATCGTGATTGTTTGGTGCAGGCTTTGAAGGATCTGAATCTTTCGCCTCAAGTCTACGAAAAGCCAAAAGCGCTCAAGGGCTACTACGGCGGTTCTCAAGGACAGAGCGCTGAAATCATCGTATCTGGTCGGACAATCAAAGCCCGTGCAGATATCGGTTTCCAGTGGAATCAAAACAGTGGCGTGTACGATGTGATACACGATAAGTATGAAACCTCTCCTCGACTTGGTGAAAACTTCTTCAGCCACAAACTGATGCAAACTTACGGTAAACGGATGGTTCGTGCTAAGGCCCAGGAATTACAAGAAAGATTTGGTGAATGCACGATTGCAGAGGAAACCAACGAACAAGTGCAGACACTACGTTTGACCTTCGCAGGACATCAACAAACCCAACAATACGCACGGAGGTAGTAAATGGAACGTTCAATACTCATACATTTCGATAAATTGACTGGTGAAGTGCGAGTAGAAGCTGAGGGTTTTGAGGGGCTGTCTTGCCTGGAAGCGACACAGCCATTTGAGGAGGTGTTGGGAGTTGTGGAGGGCGATCGCACTTTTAAACCAGAAGCCCAGCAGCAACGTATGACAGCAAATCACCAAACACGACTGCGGCAGTAAGAAAAAACGGGGGAATCAACGAGTTCCCCCACAGTAAAACGCATTATGAACGATTTAACACCAGAATATCCTTTTATTCATGTCTACGCCCAGCAAAAAGTACATCAACCAGTGATCATCAAAGGTAATACTGAAGGGTTGTGTGTGCTACTGAATGCTTTAATTTGTGCGCTTGCAAATCGAGACAGCAACGGAGTGGCAGAGGTTTTTTGCGGCGATGCCGAAGCTTTTGAAGTAATCGTGAGACTTGTTAATACGCACGATGAACTCTTACCAATACCGTATCAAAATTACAATGAACCTAAATAATATCTTTGCCACTCTGGATTCTCAAATCCCCATAGTGGCTCTTGAGGTGCTTGCCCCGGAAGAAGCTACGATTATCCAGTGGTTAACGACACAAGCAACAGAATTACTTGACAGTCCCGTATTCTTCTGGAATCTGGGAGTTTCTAGCCTGGAGCAATGCCTGATTGCTGATGATGGAGGATTGGTATTCAAGCCGGTTCCAGAGTACAAAAGACCACTACCAGCAGATCCGTTGTTGTACATTTTCGAGTACATCAACAATTTTGATGGTGTTGGTGTGTTTGTCCTGGGCGATGTTCAACCGTTTGTTGGAAAGAACTCGCCGCAAATGAGTTGGGAAATCTTGACCAGAGTGAAAAACCTCTATCACCGACTCAAGCCTACAGAAAAACGTATCATCTTTCTAGGTCAAAACATTCAACTGCATGAGTCTTTGGTGCGGCTGATTCCTTATTTTGAAGTGCCACTGCCCAGCGTTGAGCAAGTTCAGGAGCATTTGGATTCATACTTGCAGTATTTGGGAGAATCGGCAACTGAACAAGAAGTACAGTTCACAGTTGCGTTGACTCCTGAAGAAAGAGAATCTCTGGCACGGGCAGCGCTGGGATTAACCCTGGAAGAAATCAGTGATTTCTTGCGGCTGAATGTTAAAGAACGTTTGAGTCGCAGTGGTATTACTATTGATGCCAGCGTAACGCCGCTGGTAGTTGAATACAAAACCCGGCTGCTCTCTCAGATGGGCATTGAATTGGGAAAACCTGCAACAATTCCCTTTGGCGGACTCGATAACTTGCGCGAGTGGTTGACTCGGCGGCGGCGGTTGTTTACACAAGAGGCGCGATCGCTCTCGTTGCCACAACCCAAAGGTGTGCTATTGGCTGGCCCACCGGGTACAGGGAAATCTCACTGCGCCAAAAACATCGCCAATATCCTTAACTTACCATTACTCCAGCTTGATATTGCCTCAATGCTTGGTTCTCTGGTTGGTGAATCTGAGGGCAATGTTCGTAGGGCTTTGAAAACAGCCGAAGCCATCGCACCTTGCGTTTTGTGGGTGGACGAAATCGAAAAAGCCTTATCTGGACAGGGCGATAGCTCTGGCGTTTCCCAGCGAATCTTGGGAAATCTGCTTACATTTATGTCTGAATGTACGGCGGGTGTGTTCGTTGTGGCAACCTGCAATGACCCATCGGCATTGCCTTCTGAACTCAAGAGGAAAGGCAGATTCGATGAAAATTTCTTCGTTGATTTGCCATCTGAGCCAGAACGCTGCCAAATTCTCAAGATTCACCTGGAGCGATTTGGTATTGCGGTGGAGGACGAGTATTTAGAGGCGATCGCTGCCAACACCGCGAAGTTTTCAGGCGCAGAACTGGAAACGCTAGCAGCCGAAGCCGCATTGCTGGCATTTGATGAGGATAGACCACAGCAGGTGACGTTGAGTGATTTGATGCAGTGCTGTGAGAATATCACACCGCTTGCAATCCAGGATGCAGCTTCAGTGGAGAGGATGCAAGCGTGGTCTAAAACTGCCAGGGCTGCTTCTAGTGTAGTCGCCCAAACACCAACTAAGTCTTTAAAGACTGCGCGATTCCGCAATTTGAACTGATTAAGAACGTGATCGCTTCTACCTGAAAGTAGTGGCGATCGCTATAACCACACTATTTTTCAAGGATGAAAAAATTATGTCTACTGACCTTGTAACCTACTACGGACAAACAAACCGAATTGACCAATTGGTTGATAAATACGGCGGATATTTAGAACAGATCAACCGAGAAACAAAACTTTTACTTCGCATAACTTTGTCTACTTATATCTTAATGCAACAGGAGTATAGTCCAAGTGAATATCCAGTCATAAAAGCGTTAGAAGATGGACTATGCGAGTTAGTGATTCCAGATTCTATTCCACAAGATTTATATGATGTTTGTTCCCAATTAGAGGGGCTAACTGTTTATGAAGCTGAAACATTATTAGAAGCATTGCAGCATCAAATACGCTGGGGCAATGCCCGAACAGTTGTGAATCATTAGCTGATTAAAGGTGAACATCTAATTTCCAGGTGTTCACCTGCAAATTAATCGAAGAAAAGAAAATCATGGAAACATATCTCGTATTTGTGGATACTGTCCGCAACAGTAACAAGTTTTGGTCAGCCAAAGTCGAAGATACTCAGCTAACTGTAGAATGGGGTCGAGTTGGTTACAATTCTCAAACAAAAGTTCATTCTTTAGCAAGTAATCAAAAAGCGAATTTCAAGTATTATCAACTAGTGGCTGATAAGAAAGCTAAAGGCTATCAAGAAAGCCAGTCACAAATAGATGGCAATCGGAATATTTCTGAAATAAGACGCGCAATACAACTGTTGAACATCATGCGCCCCTGCATTGCTGTGAAGAATTTTCATGAGGGTTACATTGCTGCTCTTAATGAGTATTTGCAAATTGTTCCCACACCTTTGGGGATGCAGATAGATCCTTGCAGGGTGTACCGAACAGTAGAAGATGTTGACCATCAACGAGAACTGCTCAACTCTCTATTGGTGAATGATTCTGTAGTTGTTCAGCCGACTACAGCAGCAGTAAAAGCTGAAATTACAACTGTTAGTCTTAAGACTATCAGTAAGAGTTTCTGGCGACATTTATAAATTAATTATCTCCAAACTCTTTAATCAGTTTGGAGATAATTATCCAGCAGCTAAACGAAGAAGATGAAAATGAAACAACCATGCTTTGATTGCCCATTCCGAAAATCTGTGGCTTATGCGCTTTCGCCTGAAAAAGCGCATGATATTCTGCAAGCGATTACGCATGATAAAGCTTTTCACTGCCATAAAACAGTTGATTATTCTGACTCTCACGAAGGTCGAGTTACTTCGGAATCGAAACTGTGTTTTGGTGCAGTTTTGTTCTTGGGGAATACAGTTAAAGAATTTCAATAGATTAGGGACAACGCTTTTATAAATAATTCAAAAATTTAATCAGTTCATACAATGAATCATAAGTATATACAGTCTTGTTTTTTGTGATTTTCCACAAGACTTGTTTAGAATTTGATACCACTTCTACTGAGATTGGTAAGCTATTTTGAATTTGATTAACTTTGAATCCCACTCTTTGTAAAGCACGAATAGTCCATACAATTGCAATACCCTCACCTCTGACATTAATTTCTCCTTTGTGGGATGTATGGAGATGAAATTCTCCAGAAGCAACATCAAACTCTACACCTTCACTCGCGAAAGTATCAGCAAATGCACCACTCAACACTAAATCTTCTGGCGCGCCAACGTGTAAAATACCATTAGTTGATAATAGCCAAACCTTATCAGCCAGACGCAAAGCTAAATCTAAATCGTGGGTAGAAAGGAGAATCGCCTGATTGGTTTCTCGTGCTAACTGGCGCAACAACTGCATAATTTCCACTCGTCGTGGTAAATCGAGAAATGCTGTTGGCTCATCAAGTAACATCACAATAGGCGACTGAGCCAAAGCACGCGCAATCATAATTTTTTGACGTTCGCCATCACTGAGTTCGCTAACTTGACGTGAAGCTAAATGTAACGCACCTACAGACTTTATCGCCCAATGTACAATAGCCTCATCTTCTGGTGTTAAATTTCCCCACCAGTCAGTGTAAGGATGTCGTCCTAAACTCACCAGAGTATAGGCTGATAACATTCCCACATCAACCTTTTCCGTCAGTACCAAACTCAAACGCTTGGCTAATTCTGGCGGTGCTAACTTGTAAATATCATCTCCCAAGAGTCGCACCTCACCCCCTATTGGTGGTTGCATTCCGGCAAGCGATCGCAGTAAGGTAGACTTACCCGCACCATTCGGCCCCAGTAAACACACCAATTCCCCAGCTTCCAGACACACAGAAATATCCCTCGCCACACACCGCACATTTTTGCGGGATATTTGATAACCAATATTCAGATTATGAGTAGTTAAAATTGCATTATTCATGATGGAAAGGATTTTTGGGAATTACGCCGCAGAATTACCCAAGTGACAACAGGAGTTCCAATTAAAGCTGTAATCGCATTTAAAGGTAAAACCATCTGACTCACCGCAAGTTGAGAAAACAAATCCGCGATTAATGCTAAAATTGCCCCCATAATCATCACACTAGGGATTAACATCCGATGGTCAGAAGTATTGAAAAGACTGCGACACAGATGAGGAATAGCCACACCCAAAAATGCGATCGGCCCACAAAAAGCCGTAATTCCACCAGCTAAAATAGAAGCACTACTAATAATAGAAAACCTAGCTTTCTCAACCGTTAAACCCAAACTCCGCGCATAAGCTTCTCCCAACAACAGCGCATTCAAAGATTTAGATTGCAACACCGCTACTAATAAACTGCAAACTATCACCGGAATTAACACAATTAACTGTTTCCAAGTCACTCCAGCGAAGCTACCAAAAGTCCACATAATATAACTTTGAATCCGTTCTTTAGAGCTAAATTGCAATAAAATACTCACAATTGCACTCGTAGCGTAACCAAACAATAAACCCAAAATTAGCAGCGTCATCGTCTCTTGTACTCGACGCGCCACAACTAACATCAAACCCAAAACCGCAGCCGCACCAAGACTAGCAGCTATCACCAAGCCAAAATCAGTAATAATTCCCAAATCATTTAATAAAGTTGGTGTAGTTAAACTCGCAGTTAACACTACCAAAGCCACACCCAAACTTGCACCAGAACTAATTCCTAATACAAAAGGCCCCGCCAAGGGATTTTTAAATAGAGTTTGCATTTGCAAACCACTCACACCCAAAGCCGCACCAGCTAAAGTTGCAGTCACAGCTTTCGGAAGTCTAAATTTCAGAATAATATTCGCCCATGTTGCTTTTTCTGGTTCTTTTCCCAGTAAAATATTGATAACTTCTTGAATAGGAATAGAGACAGAACCTAAAGCCAAATCTAGTAAAAATGCAACAATAAAACCGATAATTAACAGCGAAAATACTAAAGTTTTGATAGAAGTAGATTTAAAAATTATTAATAGGTTAGACGGCAGATATTTAAATAACATTATTTATTAAATTTACGATAATACAACAATTGATGCTTCGGTAATATTTCAGGATGTAGGATTTTAATTAAATCTGCAAGCACAATATCAGGGTTACTAATTCCCCCTTCCCAGTAATCATTACCACCATTCGCATTCACCCGCCCATTGTTATTATAAAGATTGCCTGTTTTCACAGCTTGAAAATCAGCATAACGATTATCTTCTGAGATTAAATCTTTAACACTCTGCCAAGCTTGGCTAAAATTTAACCAATAATCAGCATTAGCTGCGCGTTCTAAAACCACTTCAAAAGAAAGCGGTAAACTACCATTAGATTTATCATCACTCCAAAGATAATTTCCTCCAGCATCAGTCAGATATTTCGCTACATAACTGTTACCACCTGGCATAAACCAAGTACCTTTAAAGTTAAAGCCAACAAATACACTCGGACGGTTTTTCACAGATTGAGCTTTTGCCGCTATTTGTGTATATCTATTCACAATTTCATTAAATATCTTTTCTGCTTTGGCTTCTTGATTAAAAAACAAAGCCGTAAATTTTAACCATTCACTTCTTCCCAGTGGTGTATCTTCCATATACTCAGCATTTATTCCCACCTTTAAACCAGCTTCTGTGAGTTTGCTATAACTATCAGTTTGGGAATTACCTGTGCCGAAGGTTGTTACTAAGTCGGGATTTAATGCTAATAATTTTTCAATATCTACATTGGAAATATTACCGACTTGGGTAATATTTCCGGCTTTAATTCTCTCAACTACTTCAGGCGTATTGACTTGATTGCTATTACTAACTCCAATTAATTTATCAACTACACCTAATTTAGTTAAATGGGGTAAATGCGTAGTTGATAAAGAAACTATAGAGTTAATGGGAACTGTAATTACTTGTGCTTGCTTAAATCCTTGGGGTGTGGGAGTTCCGCATTGGACTAAAACATATTGAAACTGAGTTTTGGCATTTTGCCAAGGATTTTTGATGGTGACTACTTTGTAATGTTTATGATATTCTACCGCCAAACCTCTGGCGTGGGTGATTTTGATTTTATTGGGGAAGTAATCTTGATTGGGGTTATAGTTGGGGCTACAGGTGTTAGTTGATGTGTGAATTGTGGTTTGATGACAGGCGATGATGAGGATGGCTATGAGGCATAATTGACAGAGGAAAATGATTGGTTTTTGGTGGGGGAATTTTATCATTTTTATCTCACGCAGAGACGCAGTTCGCTAAAAGCGTTCCCGAAGGGTAGCGCAGAGAGAGAGTTAGGGGGTTTGGGGTGGGTAGAGGTTTTCGGTGATTTTGTTACCTTTAATGAGGTGTTCGTTGACGATATTTTCTGCAACATTGGGGTTAACGCGAGTGTACCAAGTTCTATCATTGGAATAAAAAACAACTGGGCCGAGTTGACACACTTCTAAACAGCCGGATGTTCTGACTTCGATGTCTAAACCTGCTTCTTCTACTGCTGATTTTAAAGCATCAAATGTAGGTTGCCATTTACGAGAAGGTAGACAGCGTGTAGAGGTACAAACGGAAATATAGGAATGTTTGAGAGGATTTTTGGTAAAGGGTATGGGTTTTTTACCTAATACATAAATATCTCGCAAATCTTGATAAAGAGCTAATTTATCTAGATTTGGTTTACCCTCCGGTAATAAATTTTCTCCATCTACCAAAGGATTAGGTAATAAAATCGTCATCAATTGTTCATTCGCACCATTCCAAAACTGAATCCCCCAACTTCTAGGATTTCCTTCTGTATTAAACCGCCGATAAAAAGCCGTACGGGAAACTAAACGTTGCTTCCTCACTTCCACAGGAGTTTTACACAAAGGGCCGCCAAAATTAGTATCAATACATAAATGTAAATGCCAACCCTCAGCAGCCACCGTCAAATAGCCATCATAGAGAATACAAAGCTTTGGTTGTGCATTAAATTCTAACTCCAAAACACTACCTTGAACAATATGAGCAATCCCAATCTGCTGCCAATTTTGTTCAAACAAAGTATAAACTAACGATGCTAAAACATCACTCCCACAATCAAAATATTCATACTCAATAAACCCCCCCGTAGCTAAATCTTCCTTAACCACCTCATTAACTGGTGTCACCCAACAATTAAACTCAGCCATTCTTAATCCTCCTTTGCGCCTTTGCGTGAGCTAATTCTTCTTAAAACCGAGAACTCAACCCAACCTGAAAAACCCTCCCCCCATCAGGATAACCAGGAAACAACTGATAACGCTGATCGAACAGATTATCCAAACTCCCAATTAAAATCAAACTATCACTAATCGGCATACGCATCTTCAAATCAAAAGTCGTATACCCCGAAAGAAACTCCGTATTAATATTATTAGTCGGATATCCATTTAAGGAGTTCATCAACACACCCAAATACCAACCTTGAGGATTTTCATAAGACACCCCCAAATTTAATTTATCTGCACCTGCAAACCTTAACTCCTTATCAACCTCCGCCGGATTAGCACTTGCTAAAATACGCGGATCATTCACCGTATAATTAACAAAAGCATAAACATTCCTCACTATTTGTAAATTTAACGAAGCTTCAATTCCCGTAGTTTCTACTAACCCGATATTTTCCCAAGTTCCCGTATTTCCATTGACAGGCGGGATGAGTCTTGTAAAGGCAATTGTATCAGAAACACGGTTTCTAAAAAATGTCAGCCTCAACAAACCAATATTCCCTAACTTTTGGTCAATCCCCACATCAAAACTATCTCCTTGTTCTGGCTTGAGGTCAGGATTACCAATATTAGTAGGATTAGTATTAAATAAATTGGCGATCGTCGGCGCACGGAAGTTTCTGATATAGTTGGCGCGGAGTGTAGTTGCATCTGAAAGTGCGAATTTTGCTCCTACAGATGGTGAAGTAAACGAACCATTGACCAAACTACTAAAATCTTGCCGCACTCCCAAATTCATACTGAAATTCGGAGAAAAGTTAATTTCATATCTCCCAAAAATTGCCCCTTGTCCTATAGCATCATCATAATTTTCTCTTGTGATGTTTGTCCCATAATTAAATGTGGTGTTGCGTACATTGGTATTACGATAATCAAAGCCATAAACTAAAGTCTGATTCTTCGCAATATTCCAATTATGGGTAACTTGAATACCATAGGAATCCTGTTTGGTATCAAAGCGGTTTTGAGAGGTAATTGCACCGCTACGATTATCAAAACGAGTATTGAGAAAGTCAGCATAAACTCTTGCTGTTAATAGAGAATCATCACTGCTTCCTAATTTGGAGTTCCAGGTTAAATCGGTGAGAACTTGGTCTGTGTATTTGCGATTATTCTCAGTCAGAGAGTTAAAAAATCCCTGTCCAAATTGAGGTACAGGAATGGGTACGCCTCCCGGTACTCCCTGTTCTTTACCTAAATATAAGGTGGAGAAGGTTAAGGTGTTACGTTTTCCTAAATTTGCTTCTAATTTGACGTTAAAGTTATTAAAGAGTGCGTCATTATTCGTTCTTGTCCCCTCAAAGTTAGCTTCAGGAATACGAAAGCGATAATTATTTTGTGCTTGAGTCCGGTTGTAACCAACTACCCAAGAAATATCACCAGACTTTCCACCATTTTGAATGCTTTGTTGATTCAGTCCATAGGAACCGAAATTAACTTTGGTTTCTGTGGTAATTTGCTCTGTAGGACGACGGGTAACAATATTAATTACCCCACCTATTGCATCTGAACCATAAAGAGTTGAACCACCCCCAGGTAATACTTCGACTCTTTCAATATTATTAGTGGTAAATTCTGATAAATCGAAACCACCACCATCTAAATTATTAATTGGTCTACCATCCAATAAGATTAAGACTTGACCAGTATTAGAACCGCGAATAAATTGACCGCTTAAAGCGTTGACTTCTGTCCCAACTGTACCGTCACCTAAAATACCTGGAAGAAATCGCAGTGCTTCTTTGACTGTTCTTGCGCCTTGCGCTTCCATTTCTTCGCCAGTAATCACATACACCGGACGGGTGGAATCTTTGACTGTTCCCTCGCGGCGAAAAGGGGAAAACACAGGTTCATTTAACAGTTTGTCAATGACTGTCAGTTCAATGTCGGGTTCGGTTTCTGTTGTATTTTGAGATATTACTTCTGCAACTGGTTGTAAGTCTTTGGCGGAACCTTCCTCTTGTGGAAACTCGGATATTTGTAAAACTTCTGTGGCTATAATGCTGGAACTGTTCCACAGCATCCCTGCGGTGATAGTCAAACTAGAAACGATAAGTTGAGTTTCCCATCTGGCAATAAACTGAGTACGCATTGGTAATTTAAGCCACCTGTATAACTAAAAACTGATTGTCAGCAAAGATTTGAGCTTTTTTGGTAAAAAACTCTCAGCCAGTAGGAAACCTACAATTTTTGATAATGATTATTATTATCATGTAAATGGTGTAACTTACAAGCTTGTTTCAAAGGTTCGTAATTAGGCCTTTAGTCCTAACTACGAACTTGATGTACTACTGGTAATTAATTAACAGCAATCCACGGTTAATTTTGCCCACTTATTTAGGGGTGGGATTTTTGCTAAAATTCCTGTTTTTAAACGTTCTGGACGTTCTGACCAAGGTAGTAAACCATCAGGGTTGACGTAGTATTGAGTTGCACATTGCAGTATTGCAGATGGACTATCATCAACTGCTAAATTGCCGAAAAGATAGGTTAATTTCTCTTCTCCTGTAAAGGCGATAGCTGCGCCAACGCCTTCGGCGAACGCACAAGCATGGTTGCAAGCACTCATACATTCAACTCCTTGAATGGAGAATTTATGTTGCAATTCCCAAGTTTGTGCAAGTGCTTGGAGTTGTTGCAATAGCTGCCGTCCACCACTTTCATCAACTCGCTTGCCATTTTGCCACACACTGGCGCAGGTCGTGCAGACAAATAAAGTATGTTGTTTTTTGTTCATTAATTTTCAGACGTTGCCGATTGAAATGATGAGTTAGCCTCACGCATCCTGCAAGCAAGAGAATTCTGCCTTACGGGAAGTGTAGGCGCAAAGCTAGCTATGATTTGGGGATAACGTAAATATGCGAAGGTGGGAGTAAGATCCGAATGGATTTTCAGGCTTGTATCTATAACCTTCTGCGTGAGTATTGATATGTCTAGGAAAATGTCTACAATCTCAGAGAAATTTGTAGTGCGTGGCGTATGTCTGACGCGATGAGACAGTAATCCTGATTAATAGAGAGAATAGTGATTGCGTTATTCATCTGTACCTCGCAGATGGGAGTTTGTGGTACTTTCGGCGGGCATTCTGACTTAGAGACACGTTAACTTTGTCTCATTACAGCTGCGGGACAATGCCGGATTTACACCGAACTTTCCCCTTTACATCTGATGGCTGCTCCCCATCAGAACCGACAGTTGTAGGTAACATTACCATAGTTGTTATCTATATGTAAATTCAGTCGATAATAATTTAGATTTTCCTTACTGAATTTTAATTATACTTTTGCTACTGCTAACATCCATAAAAGAAATCCCCTAGCTATCAGTACAGGAGAGGAAGTTTTTTATACATTATATATTTTTGTTAAGTACCTTACGCCTCTAAGAGGTAGTTTAACGCTTTAACTTTGCTATTAAAGCTCCATACATGGCAACTGGCAAAAGCGGTAAAACCAGAAAACTTGTTTTTGTTTTTGGATGAGTTTCATTGTGTTTTTGTTCTTGTTAAAAGGGTATGCTGAGGTTGAAATTCTGCCCATTCTTTGCATACAGTTTGATAACATTGCGAGGGTGTAATTGGTAAATTAGTTAAATATAAAAAAGCAGCTTGATTCCCGTATTCCAACAAAAACACAACATCTTTTTGAGGATTATATTTATCTACAGCTTCGAGAATATGTGCATTCATGAAGTGTTTTTGCAGCAGTACGGTATCGGGTGCTGCTAACCAAGCATTTAAGAAAGCTGCAAGATTTTTACGCGGGATAAAATGGTCTTTAAATGTTTCACCAGCAATACTTAAATGCGGAGAATTAGTGCTGCAAATTACCACACCACGTTCTCCTCCTAAATAACCAACCCAAGCGTTGTAACCAATTGCTAATATATTGGTGGCGATAAAAGCTTGTTGCCAATCTTGGGTGTTTATTTCTGTGGTCATTTTCAATTAAACTCCTTTAGATAACTGCCAAAGTTGAACGGAATAACACAGATGGTTTTCAAAAATAGTGCGTGCTGCTAACCCCTCAGCAATTGGCTTTTCCAACCAACGCTTAAATGCCCAACGACCGAGTGTGTATAATGGTGGGACGGCGATCGCCACCAAATCTGCAATATATTTGATGGTAGTTAGCCCAAAAGTACCGAATTTTTCAACACACAAATCAATTGTTGGTGCAATATGGGTGGAGATGTCCTCAGTCTTGATTAACTCGAACCCAGCTTTTAGTAAAGCCGCTTGGAGTTCACCAGCGACATGACAATTGGAAAAGATACCCTTTTGGTATTCAGCATGAGAACGCATCATATCTGCAAGCAGCAGGTAGCCACCGCTATGTAGTAAACGAGCCGCACCTTCGGCTAAATCGTCAACAGCAATATATTGACTGCTTTCACTCAACAGAACTAAATCGTAGGAGTTTGAGGTGTGAAAATCTTCAAATCTCGTTAAATAGAAAGCTACTTGAAAGTTGGTATTCTTGATAAACTTTTCTTGCTGGAGTGTGTCAGGTGCTAATCCCTCAACAATGAAACCGCGATCGCGTAAATACACTGCATTCCCACCAATCCCGCAGCCGACATCCAGCACAGTTTTTATACCCTCTGGAATAAAACTAAAAAGCTTGGCTGCATAAGCTTCCTGCGCCGCACGCAGACGAGTTAGAGTCAATTCCTCACCCACAGTAGGTAGTGGCTCCCAATACCCGTAATGGAGATAGGAGGAATTTGTAAGTCCCATGTAATAATCTATCGCCGCATTTTGGTAGCGAGTCGATTTGGGAATATTGATTAGTTTTGGTTTTTGCATTTATAAAATGGTAGAAACAGTGACCGAAGCCCCGTTGGGGTGGGAGTAGGGAGTAGGGAAAGAGATAGCCCAAATATTGGAGTGGATCTTTGATTAACTAACGTATTACTATTAGCAAATTGCCACATAATAATTTTATTAAAAACTTAAAGCCACAAATAAAAACTGAGATTATTAATTACGAATTACGAATTACGTTTCACAATAACTAAATTGCCTTCTATTTTTGTCTCGTAATTTGATAGTGGTTTTGTAGCTGGCCCCATTTGCACATTACCATTGGCAGCAAATTCAGAAGCATGACAAGGGCATAAAAATATCTTTTCTTCTGCAAGCCACTCTAATGTGCAACCCATGTGAGTGCAGGTAGGGTTCACAGCCACTAGATTTTTGCTTTTAGAAGTACCAATTACCAATACTGAACCAACAGATGAGTTTTCATTTAATAGCTGACCAGTTTTATCCAATTCGGCAACTGTTCCTACTGGTTGCCAATCTCCAGATGTTGATGATATTGCTGTAGTTTCTGGAGCATAAGCCACAACTTTTTCAGGTAGGCTACTTGCCAAATAACCTAAACCAAAGCAAGTAATAAAGTCACGACGTTTCATATTATTTAAGTTTTATAGAAACAATTTATTGCACTCTGAAACTTCTAAACACAAAACTGTAAAACAGTGAGGGAAGAGAGAAAAACTCTTCCCCTATCCCCTACTTTTGGAAAGATAAAAAACCAAGGAAATTAAATTCTACGGGAGGCTATTCCGCAGACGGCGTAAACAATTTATCGATGCAGCACAATCACAACCAAACATAGCTACAGCAGCATCACTTTCTGCATCCGTAACCCCAAGCAGAGCCTTTTCACTGTCATCCGATGTAACATCAATTTCTGCTACGCCTTTTTGCAAATGAGATAATTCTTCAGCATGAGCGCAGAAAAACTTACCGAGTTTCGGATGTCTTACACAAGCTTTTTGGTCTGATGCTGATACTGGTGTAGTAGCAGCATCAGGACGGTCTACTGGTTGCGGATTTACTGGTTCACCAGCTGTGGTCACTTTACTGGTCATTACCAATGATGCTAGGGACATCAAAGCTGCGGATTTGGTAGTTAAAGTTATTAAAACTTTCTTCATACAATTGTCCTAGAAGTAGGTTGACAATTAAGGTTAATGTTCTCTCAGCTTGGTAGGGGAATGATGTTTTCTAAAAACCTAGATCCTCGAAGCAATTCACCCATAATATACACCAGAAAATAAATTGCTATCTAAGATTCACATATTCTTGAAAAAGTAGTTGTAAAAAATCCAAGTAAAATCTTTTATTTTTCACTTTGTATCTCTTACATTGATTTATTTCCCAAACAGGAAGTTTTCCTGTTTTATATACTTAATAGCTACTTGGTAGAGAGATAGCAATCGATTATACTCCAACTTTCACGCATCGCAACTATATATGTTGATATCCTGTATATCTTCTATGGCGTTAAACTTGGTTTAAATTCTGACCAACGCTTGCGAACTTGTTCGTAGCAATCGGGTGGAGTAATTTTTAGTTGGTGTAAAAAATTCACCTCAAATTGAGGATCTGCCTTTAGCACCAAAAGAATATCTTGATGGGGATTGTATGTTGCAACTGCTGGGGAAATTGATGAAATCATGGATGAGCAGATTGATTGCGATATAAATCCGCAATCCTGAAACGAACGCAAGTAAAACCCAATCAGATCGGAGGGGAGAAATTGCAGGGTGAAGGGAACTGTATCAAGACTTGTATTTGTAGGGTGAGTAACTTTAGTATCCACATCACAAATGACAACTCCTCGCCCAAATGACTGAAATCCCTTCCATCCGGTGTAACCGATTACCAGTAGATTATTATGAATAAAGTTGTTTTGCCAGTAGCCGAAATTTCCTTGCCAAACACTATTGGATGGTCGCACTTACTTCCTCCCCCAACACCAATGATTCAATGCGAACCTGATTGAGTTCCTGTCCAATGAATACTAATCTTGTTTGACGGAGTTCGTCGGGTTTCCAAAGACGATCGTAAAAGTAGTCAAATCGATTACCAACACCCTGTAATACCAGACGCATGGCTTTGTTTGGAACTACTACAAATCCCTTAATTCGATAAATTTCTTGCTGCTGCACCAATGTTTGCAAGCGTTTTACTAGGACAGTTGGCTCAAATGCTTGGTCTAGCAGTAGTTGTACTGCATTAATTCCTTCATCATGTTCGTGGTCTTCTTCAGTATCGTGATGACTAGGACGACTATCTAAGTTGTCTTCTACCGCAGCGTTGAAACCGAGTAACAAATCGCCACTGATTTTACCATCCTGGCAAGGAATGATTTTTACACCAGGGGATAAGTTCTGCTTTAACCAATCCTGTACTCTAACCTGCGTTTCTTCATCAACGCGATCGCTCTTAGTCAGCAATACTAGATCAGCACAAGCCAGTTGATCTTCAAACAGTTCCTCAATGGGTGTTTCGTGTTCTAGACTAGAGTCGGCTTGTCTCTGTGCTAAAACGGCTGCTAAATCACCTACATATTGATTAGTTGCCAAAGCTTCACAGTCAACCACAGTAATTACGCTGTCTACGGTAGCGCCTGTGCGAATCTCCGGCCAACGAAATGCTTGCACCAATGGTTTTGGTAGTGCTAGTCCAGAGGTTTCAATCAACATACAATCAAGGCTCGCGCGTCGCTTCAACAATTCTTGCATCGCTGGGAGGAATTCTTCTTGCACCGTACAGCACAGACAACCGTTGGTGAGTTCAACAATATTACTGTTGGAGTCTTCTTCATCGTCACATACTTGGCAATCACGTAAAAGTTCGCCATCAATTCCGATTTCTCCAAATTCATTCACCAAAACAGCAATGCGTCGTCCTTCATTGTTTTGGAGTAAATGGCGAATTAACGTCGTTTTGCCTGCGCCGAGAAATCCTGTAATTACTGTGACGGGAATTTTTTGCATATAAAGTGTGTCGTTTGTTGATTAATTTTGCGATGTGCAGAAAGAAGTTTTAATCGCAGATATCACGCAGTCAGTTGGTGTTAAAATCCAAATATTTATCACTAGCTGCGATCGCTACCTAACCAAGCTTGAGGGATTTTGGTTGGCAAAGTTTCTGTCCATCAATTCTGTGTGTGAGTTTGCCCGCACAGCCCGGAACATTCCAAATCGACATAGCCCTGCACCAAACGCCAAACGCATCAGTAAAAGCGTTGGCACTTCGCGCACAGACTTGACAAAACCAGACAGCCCAAAACGCACTAATCCCTGTGGTCGAGCTATCCCTTGCCAAATCGAATCGAACCAAGAAGGAAGGGTTTCTTGAGTCCAGTCTGCCGTAATTACCTCCCCCTCAACTAATTCTGTCTCCGCCAAAAGCTCAGAAAAGCCTTCAATACTGGAAAAAGCTGGATGAGACCACTGTTCGAGCAGTTGCCGCATTACTGGTTTCTCCCAAAAATTTAGGGGTTTTTGGCGGTCATCTCTCTGATTCCAGTCAGCTACAACCAAGACCCCACCAGGCTTTAGCACCCGCATTAGTTCTCTAGCAAAAACGGTTTTATCTGGCATGTGGGGGCCTGCTTCGATTGACCAGACTACATCAAAACTGGCATCTGGAAACGACAATGCCATCGCATCATCGACCGCAAACTGGGCATTTAGCCCAAGGGGTGTTAACTCCTGGGCGCGGTTAACCTGAATAGGACTAATGGTAATCCCTGTGACAGCAAATCCATAATCTCGCGCTAAAATCCGGCTGCTACCCCCGATCCCACAGCCAACATCTAAGACGGTAGTACCAGGAGGTAATTTTTCTAAACCTCCCCATTTAACCATTTCATGCACAAAATCAGATTTAGCAGTCAAAAAATCCTTTCGTCGTGGCGGCGAACCGTAATGACCGAGGTGAATGTGTTCCCCCCAATAAAACTCTAGGATGCCGTCAAGCGTCCATTGGTCGTAGGAATTGGCGACTGTGGCTGAGGATTCATACTTGCGGGCAGTTAGGAAATAAGCCGCAATTCCAATCACCAAAATCAGAAGAAAACCAATTACAGAATCAATACCTTCGCCAAAAAAAGAGTATGAAGAGAGAGGGCGCTTTGTAGTAGAGTTGTTGTCTTCCCAAACGACAACTCAAAAGCTACAATTCGCCCATGTTGGACATCCTATCACTGTTACAATGCCTGCTACCGCAGATCAACGCTACGACGATGCGCCGAATGAACCAGATCATCATGGCCATGTTAGCAATGAGCGGCCGAGCCACCATGTTGGGAATTTCTCGTTGGACAGACATTGGTGGTAGTTATCGGACAATGTTGAGATTTTTTCATACAGTAATACCTTGGGCAACATTGTTTTGGCTGTTTTTTCGTAAACATTTATGGCGAAAGGATGAAGTATATTTGCTTGCCGGAGATGAAGTTGTAGTCAGCAAGTCGGGTAAACAGACTTATGGGTTGGATAGATTCTTCTCTAGCCTAGTAAACAAACCTATATCAGGGCTATCTTTCTTTGTCTTGTCGTTAGTAAGTGTTGAGCAAAGACAGTCATTTCCGATTCAAATAGAACAAGTAATCAAGAGTAATACTAAAACAAATATTCAGTTGTCAAGCGAAAAAATAAAAACCAAAGAAAAACGTGGACGTGGACGACCAAAAGGGAGTAAAAACAAAAATAAAACCGAAGTGATATTCACATCTGAACTATTGCTAATTAAAAAGATGATTAATTCACTATTCAAGTTAGTAGCTAATTTTATTCCCCTAACATACTTGGTAGTAGATGGTCATTTTGGTAACAACAACGCTTTACAGATGGCACGACAAGTGAACTTGCACATAATTTCCAAGTTGCGCCACGATTCAGCATTATATATCCCTTATGAAAATCCTGACTATCATAAACGCTCTCGTCGTAAATACGGTGACAAACTAGACTATAGTAATATACCTGACAAATATTTATCTAAAAGTAGCATTGAGGATGAGATTCAAAGTGATATTTATCAAGCCACTCTCCTTCACAAAGAATTTGCCCAAGCTCTAAATGTAGTGATTTTAGTCAAAACCAATCTTAAGACTAATGTTCGTAGCCATGTAGTTCTATTCTCCAGTGACCTGGAATTATCATTTGAAAAAATAATTGATTATTACAAACTCCGCTTTCAAATCGAGTTTAACTTCCGTGATGCAAAGCAGTTTTGGGGGTTGGAAGATTTTATGAATCTGAGGCAAACTGCGGTAACTAACGCTGCTAATTTCGCATTTTTTATGGTTAATTTATCTCATCATCTTCTCGCTGATTTTCGCCTCATTAATCCCGGCTCCGGCATTATTGACCTTAAGGCTCATTATCGTGGCTTTCGATATATCCATGAAATTTTAAAAATGCTTCCAGAAATCCCTGAGCCTATTTTATTAAACCAGATTTTTGCCAAGCTTACTTCTTTAGGACGCATTCATCCCGTTTCTACGGGCGTTGAACCCTCGTAATTTGGCAGAGGTATTGAGAATATAATAAAGTTGACATTTTTTTGAATGCTCCTATACACCTATTTGAGTCGAGCTAATGGTTTACTCATGGCTGCTCGTCCTGAATCAGACGAGCGATGTCGTAACCGCCCGACGGATGCAATCGCAATATAAATCATCCGATACATCGACATTGCAATGTTTTGAACATCTTGAATAATTTTCCCTTGAGGTAGACTGGGCTTGTGTTTATCTTGGAGGAGGGCCGTTTGTTTGACAAAGGGATGAATAGCAGTAGGAATCTTCCCAGTTCGGTGAAGATAGAATTTCGGCATGATGATTAACCGAGTCAGAATTTAACTAAAATACAGAGAAGTTATGCACGCCAGAGATAGCGATGAAAAGTTAGTGCCATACCTCGTTGAAAATATTTCTCTTTATCAAAGTAAAAGAAATACCTGAATACTCACAAAGTAATTACTGTAAGACTTACACAAATAAAGGCTTCGTCATTGCGACCATAGGGAAGCAATGACGAAAATAAGTTAGTTTTGCGTAAGTCCTGTACTAATTGAAATTTAATATTAAAGCTTCGGATACCTCGGCTACGCTCGGTACAAGTTCTTTCAGCTTTAACGTTGAGCAAAGTTGAGACATTAATTACTTATTTCGTGGAAAGCCGCCACTTGTAGCGTTTTTATGTGCAGTGCTTTCAAAATATCAAACCTAGCGATCGCCATGTAATAAACCATCCGTGCCTCGCAGATGTACAAAATTTACAAGTCAACTTCGGCGGGCATTCTGACTCACAAGGTAAACCTTGATTACAGCTGCGGGACAATGCCGGATTCGCACCGGACTTTCCCCCTTACCTCTAGTGGCTGACCCCCACTAGAACCGAGTTGCTATTGAGAAAATAGTACCACAGCAATGATGCTGAAATTCAGCAGCTACTTAAAACGTAAAGTAATCCCCACCGTACCAAAATCAGCAAAAGCTAGGACGATCGCATAATTAAGAATGAAAGCTAATCACCAGACATACCCAAATACTAAAAGAAGTCTTGGTTATAGCAACCAAGACTAAAGAGCGAATTTATTCAATTGAACACGCTTACACAATTGCTTATCCCAAATTACTGAAGAAAGTCCCCCAAATGGTTCCTGTTACTCCCACAGCAATTAAAAGGTTAGTGAAAAACTTGCCTAATTCAGTTGATTCTCCCAGTACTTTATCATCTTGACCTGCACTGAAAAATAATGACCAGGCTTGGTTAACGTTAATTGTTTCAAAGTTGTTGAAATCGGGTCTAAAAACAACGGGGCCAATTAAATCTTTTTTAGGGAAATCAAAATCAGTTTTCATAGCAATCCTCTGGTAATTTTTTATCGGTTAATTGAGTGAAATTCTTAAATATTCAGATTTAGTTATAGGTTTGTCAGCCATCCAATCAAGCCGTGTCCTGTGACAACTTCTACAGCTATGAGTGAGACAAAACCAATCATCGCCAAACGTCCATTGAGTTTCTCGGCGTACTCGGTAAAACCTGCTCTTGGGGTTTTATCTACATAAACCTTTGGTTCAATTGCAAAGTTGTTGAGTTGACCGAGTTCGTTCATGGTAAAGCCTTTGCTTGTCATGTCTTTTTTCCTTTACTTGCTTATGTAACTAAATATAACAATATGTAAATATTTTTTGCAAGCGCTTGACACGAATAAAAATGACGGTTATCCGTACTAAAAGAAATCGAAGATACCGTAACTTTCGCGTAGCGTCTCCGTTGTGGGAGAATCGCCTCTGACAATTTAAAGAACATGATTAGTAGGACTTTGGTCAGGTTTTTTAACCAATCCGATGTAGCGAGAGGGCTGTATACCTTGTAAATGTGTTGCTTCTATGACCGCAAGTTGATTATTAGTAATACGCTCAATAAACTCAAGGCTGCACTAATGATAAACATAAACGTATATCCCGTAGCACTGGCGATCGCACCACTCAAAACTGAAGCAGCAATTCCGCCAATGTATACTACTGACACCTGAAATGTATAATCAGTAGCGGCTGTTGCAGGTTCGCATTTATCCATCATGGCACTTAGTAATGCAGTATATGCCATACTTTGGGCTGCATTGACTGTGATACTAACAGCATACAACACAGGTAAACTACTGATACCAATTGCAGGTATGATATACAAAAGTGTCACCATGCTTGCAGCAAAGCCAAATAGAGCTAGAGAACGTAATCTTCCCCAGTGGGTAATCAAAACTCCTGCAATTAAAGCACTAACAATACGGACACTGTAACTGACAATACCCAACATTAAGCCAATATCTGAGAGCGACAAACCTCTATCAACAAAAAGTGGACGGAGCATTGTACCTGACATCATTTCGCCTCCCATATATAGCAATACTACGAAAAGCCACGGTAATGCTTTGGGACGCGAGAGAAAGTTGATAAAAGGTTGAAAATAAGATTTAAAAAATTTTGATTTCTGAGATTTATTACTAATTTTTTCTTTATATAATATTACTGGAATTAAAGTCAGAAAAATTACAACTGACATGATTATCAAGCTATACCGCCAGCCGATTCTATCTAGTAAAATCAGCGCTCCACCTCCACCAATAATAGCGCCAAAAACATTTCCCCCAGCTTGAATAGCGTTTCCTAGTCCTCTTTCTCGCGGTTCGAGTAAATTTACTGCTAACGCATCAGTTGCAATGTCTTGGCTGGCGGAGAATAAAAAAGCGAGAAACATACAAAAAACTAAGATATTGAAATTCTCTTGAATATCAATAAATCCACATCCAAATGTTACAAGTGCTAACAAAACTTGAAAACAGATAATCCAACCGCGATAACGTCCTAACCTTGGCAAATGGTAGCGGTCAATAAAAGGCGACCACAGAAATTTTAAGGCTGAGGGAAGAATGAGAAAACTTAACAACCCGATAGCATCCAGCGACATATTTTGTTGTCGCATAAAAACAGGTACGGTTTGGATAAAAAAGGTTGTCGGAATGAATTGAGTAGTATAAAGTGTGGCGAGTAAAATTAATTTAGTAAGCATAGCAATATGCAGAGGATAACAAATCAAACAAAAATAGCGACATAAAAAATAATCTTTCCCATCGCTACAACAATTAAATTAGAAATTAGCTTTAACTTGCACGCCATAGGTCACGGGATCGCCAAATCCTGCGGTTCCATCTGGTACTGGGAATAAGTATCCAGAGGTAATATAACGAGTATCAAACAAGTTATTTGCATAGAGGTAAATGCCATATTTCTCAGCTTCGTAACCGATGCGGGCATTAACTAAGGCATAAGGTTCTTGCTTGATTTGGTTCGCATCATCAAAATAAGTAATCCCATAACCACGCAATTCTGCACGAGCAAATAAGCCGGACTGACTGCGATATTGAGCAGCTAAATTGTAAGTAAATTGTGGAGAAAGGGGAACTTGATTATTGCTTAAGTCTACACCTGTATCGGAATTTAGGTAGTTTTTGTATATACTATCTACATAACCAACTGATGCAGTTAAATCGAATCCTTTAGCTGGTTTTGCTTTCAGTTCCAATTCTACTCCTGTAGCTTCCAGGTCAACGTTGTTAACTCTGCCAAAAAAACCACTCTCGTCATATTGCAAAACTTGATAATTATTTACGTCATTGTGAAAGACTGATAGGTTAGCAATTAAACGATTATCAAGCCAAGAAGATTTCAAACCCACTTCATAACTCCAGGTTTTTTCTTCTCCAAATCGCAGTTCTGCTTCGCTATTAGCGCGATAGTTTAATCCCCCCGGTCTATAACCTTTGGCAATAGTCACGTATCCCATTAAATTAGGATTGAATTGATATTTCAAACCAAAGCGAGGGATCAATTCATTGTTGCTGATTTCATCTTTAAATTCTGGACGCTGGGGAGTTCGAGTTCCGTCAGCGTTTATAGATTCATAAGTACTATCTGAAGATGCATCACTAGATTCGTAACGCAAACCAGCAAATACAGTTAATGGTTCTATCAGCTGATAATCTACTTGTCCAAATACCGCGTATGTTTGACGATAATCGTCTCCAGTACGTCTAAATCTTCCAAATCCAGGAAAGTCGGTTTGAGCATTGCCAACGTTAAAGTCACGAGATTCGTAGTAACTACCTAACAACCATTGAAAACGCTGAGCTGTTTCTGGAGATTGGAAACGTAATTCTTGCGTCCATAATGTGGAGTCAATACCATCAATAATTTGTATGGCTCCTGTGCTTCCCGGAACAACGTTTTCTTGACGGGTAAAACGACGTGCGGTGATAGATGTGGCTCGGAAACCCTCGCCGTTGTAACCGATTTTTAAAGCTTGGGTATTTGTATCTAGCTTACTATATCCTTCGGTTTGTAAATTAACCTCGAATGGGTCACTAGGATTTAGCTTGTTGTAGGTTGGATTACCGTCATCTGTAAAGCTGTTATAGCTATTAAAAGATACTGTCCAATCCGGTGTAGGTGTCCATAAAAGTTGCGCTCGTGCAGCTAGGCGCGATCGCTCGCCTATTTCATTACCTGTAGCTAGGTTCCTAATAAATCCATCCTGTCCTCTGTAAGCTCCCGCAATTCGCAGTGATAGTTTATCGTCAACCAAAGCATCGTTGAGAGAAAATTGGAATTCGCGGCTGTTAAATCTACCGTAACTTGCACTAAGTCGTGTTTCTGGTTCTGGCGTTGCTTGTCTGGAAGTGATATTGACGACCCCACCAGAACTATTTCGGCCGTATAGCGTACTTTGAGGGCCTCTTAGCACTTCTATTTGTTCTAGATCGACTAAAGCCAAGTCTAAAAAGCCGTTATAGTCAATTGGAATATCATCGATGTAAAAGGCTACGCTATCCTGAGCGGTAAGAAAATTTTGATTGTTCAAACCCCGCAAACTGTAATTACTAAACTCTGTACCACCGGAAGATGTGGGAAGAAAGTTAAAGTTAGGCGTTTGATTGGCAATATCAATCAAAGAATCGATTTGAGCATCTTCTATTTCCTGACGAGGGATTACCGTAACACTAATAGGTACATTCTGTGCATTTTCCGGTCGTTTTTGGGCGGTAACAGTTAGTTCAATATCTGGTTCATTAGGTTTTTGGCTATCGGCTGAAGGTTGAGTTTCAGGTATTGTTGGTGTCACCCCTAAAACTAAACCTTCATCGCTGTCAAATAGTTCTACTTTTGGAGCTTGTGTTGTCCCCATTATAGTAATTTGGATACTATTTGCATCCTGGTTTGCCGCTAATACTTCTGTAATTCCTGCAACTGGCTTTTCTTGACGGAAGGTATTACCACTTGCTAAACGCAGTTGTGCATTGGGAATATTTGCAATAAAGCTATTACCTTCTATTTTAGTTGTGGCTTGTAGCTTGTCAGATACAGATGTTTCTAAAACAACTTCTAACCCACTAGCCGTCTGATTCAACTTTATCCCTGTTACTAGAATAGTAGACTGTTGTTGAGCTAACCATTCCTTCACACTTGTATTAGTCAGTTGAATATCTGAAAGTTGGAAAATTTGACGATCTTCTTTTGTTACAGCTAAAGCTTGTTGATTTATAAATATGACAAGTATGATAGCTAGTCCTGAATTTCCCAGTAGATACAGTTTCCTCATTTAATCCTCACACCAAAAAAGTCATCTAAAATTGTCAACAAAAGTTAATAAAAATAAAGCTGTCAGTAGTAAATCAACTAAAGCGTTTATGTGCTAAATTGTTTGGCTTTGTGGTAAATGTGTCAAATGACAACCTGTCAAACTTCTAAATCGCGTTCTAGCTTGAAAATTACTTATTGATTAATTATTCTTATAGTCGAGACAAGTTGATTGAGATACCTTTAAAACTCTTAACAAACAAGCATTTAAGATTAATTTGACTTATTGTCAAATATCAAAATTTTTTTATAGAAAAATAAAAATATATAAGATCAATTATCAACAAATACGCTAACAATAGACAGTAGTATTTAATACTATAGTTTTTTTATACGTATCAAAGCTTGAAAACAGATTATAAACAACACACCTAATCTCTGAATTTTTTGCTGGACAAGGATATTGATGAAAAAACAACCTAAATTTTGAACTACCAAACGCTTGCTATTGAGGGATTATTATACTCTAAATACGTTGGAATGGATAAATGGTTAAAGTATATTTTTTAACTTCTAATTAATTTGAAGAAAAAAATCAAATAGTCAAAGCTAATATGTACTACTTTATACTCATTGTGATAAACAGATTTTAGATTGACAATACTCTAAAATCTGTATTAGCTTAAGCTACATTGTTTTAAAAATGAAATAAAAGCGGTGAAATTATTAGACAATTTTAGTGTTCTAATTTAGTAATGTTAGTAGAAAATAGTTGATATTATGCACACGATACTAGCTTTAAAGTTAAAAGTTGTGTATAAGATAATGCTTTAAAACTTGAAATCGCAGAATTTCTTTCAGTCGATTTGCGGAACTTAGTTGAGTATCTGATATAAAAAAGCAAATTTTTTACTTTTTACTGCTGCTAGCAATAGATTCACATAGCTTGTTACGACTACACAAAAAAACCTAAGCAATTTTCTGAGAAATGTCGATGATGTATAACAGTGAAATAGCAACGTTGGCAGATTTACCGCGCGTGCAAGCACGTAAACTTGCAAACGCTAGGGCATTGATATTTAAGGATAAGTCACTTACATATATACAATTAGATAGGCGAAGTAATCAGGTTGCAAATTCACTATTAACTCAAGGAATTAAACCAGGTGCGCGAGTAGCATTTTTAGCTAAAGATTCACTTAAAAGTTATGAAATTTTATTTGCTTGTTGCAAAATAAAAGTTGTTTTTGTACCGATTAATTGGCGTTTAGCTGCTGGGGAAGTCAGCTATATTCTTAGGGATGCTAATGTTGAAATTCTGTTTGTTGGGGCGGAATTTTATCAGTTAGTAGAATCGATTAGAAATGAGATTGATAGTGTTAAAACCATTATTGCTTTAGAAAAAGTTGACAGCAATTACCTAAGTTACGATATCTGGTCTCAGGAACATAGTGACGAGTCACTAAACATTGTTGTTACAGCCAATGATGTAGCTGTACAAATGTATACTAGTGGCACTACAGGAAGACCTAAAGGTGTCCAACTAGGACATTATAGTTTTTTTGCGATCGCTAAAGAATTTGCTCAACGAAATCAAACTTGGATAAATTGGAACGAAACTAACAACAGTTTGCTAACCTTATCTTTATTCCATATCGGTAGTTTATGGTGGGCTATTCGTGGTTTAGCAGCAGGAGCCGAAAATATTGTCTTAGAAAATTTTATCGGGGTTGAGGTTCTCGAAGCAATTGAAAAGTACCGCATCACTAAGACATTTATGGTTCCAGCCATGATTCAAGTTTTGTTGAACGAACCATTATGCCAAAAAACAGATTTTTCATCACTAGAATACGTTATTTATGGCGGTTCTCCTATAGCTGAATCATCTCTCAAAAATGCGATCGCCACATTTGGTTGTAATTTTGTACAAATATATGGAATGACCGAAACTGGTAATTGTGCCGTCTCTTTACCTGCACAAGACCATACATCTACAAATAAAAATATCCTCAAAGCTGCGGGTAAACCCTTTCCTGGTGTATCAATAGCCATCATCAACAGTGAAGGTAAAAAACTATCTTGCTTTGAAGTGGGTGAAGTTTGTATCAAATCTCCTGCAAATATGATTGGTTATTGGAAATTACCTGAAGCTACAGCAAAAACCTTAGTCGATGGCTGGATTCATACTGGTGATGCTGGTTATGTTGACGAAGAAGGCTACGTTTATATTTGCGATCGCTTTAAAGACATGATTCTTTATGGTGGTGAAAATGTCTATCCAGCAGAAATTGAAAATATTTTATACGAACATCCAGCTATTAGAGAGGTAGCAGTCATTGGTGTTCCAGATGAAGATTTTGGAGAAGCAATCAAAGCGATTGTGGTTTTAAAAACAGGAATGAAAGCAACCGCATTAGATATTATTAATTTTGTCCGGGGGAAAATTGCTGATTTTAAGTTACCGAGAAGCGTTGAGTTTACTGAATCTTTGCCAAGAACGCCTAGTGGTAAATTACAAAAGGCTAAGATCCGAGAGAAATATTGGCAAGGCTATGAACGTCGTGTGAATTAAAGGGAGCATCCCAAATGTTTGGGTTTATTTGTAAACGCCCAGGAGCGCAAAGCAGGGGATGCCCAATGACCAATGACCAATGACAAATGACTAATGACCAATTCTAAAATTCCGCTTTGGAAACCGTTAACTGTACGCAACTTTTTACTTCTGTACATTGGTGAAACTGTTTCGCTTCTGGGCGACCAGTTTTACATAGTTGCATTGCCTTGGTTAACGATACAGTTAACTAACTCTGGGATTGCGTTAGGTACTGTGTTAATGAGTGCAGCAGTTCCCCGTGCTGTTTTGATGCTGTTTGGTGGTGTAGTGAGCGATCGCTTTTCACCACGATTAGTGATGTTGGTTTCCAATGCTTTACGTGGGTTACTAGTCGTTTTATTTGCAACCATCGTTGCGTTGAAAATGACTCAACTATGGCATATTTACTTTTTTGCTGCGGGCTTCGGCATATTTGATGGCTTTTTTATACCTGCATCTAAATCAATTATCCCCAGTTTGGTTTCAAAAGAACAGTTAATAGCAAGTAATACCTTGAGCCAAGGAACTTCCCAACTGATTTTGCTGATTGGGCCGGCTTTGGGTGGGTTGCTGATTGCAACTGCTGGGATTGAAATAGCATTTGTCATTGATGGGATAACTTTCGCCATCACAACTATGACGCTTTTGCTGATGAAGGGAACAACAGCAAAAGTCACAGCATTGAATGGGGAATTAAATCAAAATTCTACGTCAACTAAAAAAACTATGAATTTGATTGCTGGTATGCGTGAGGGATTTTACTACGCATGGCGCAATCAGCCTCTGAGAATCTTTTTGCTGGTAATGGTAATCCTCAATTTTCTCTTTATTGGGCCATTACAAGTTGGGATGACTTCACTAGCTCATAGTCGCTTCCCAGGTGGTGCAGTAGCTTTAGGAATATTGCAATCAGCTTGGGGTGGTGGTGGGTTAATTGGGACACTCACACCTCAATTTGTCAAAAATCTTCCCAACATCGGAGTTTTACTGCTGACTATTGCGAGTGTTCAAGGCTTTGGTTTATTTTTACTTGGCTTTATTGGCAATATAGGACTAGCTAGTATCACAATTGCAGTGCTGGGATTTTGCAGTTGTATTTTTACTGTGGTAGGAATTACTTGGATTCAGAAACAAACCCAACCTGAAATGTTAGGAAGAGTGATGAGTTTGGGAATGTTTTCTGCTTTTGGTGTTGCTCCTATTTCCTTTGCTTTAGCTGGTTTCTTAGTTAATTTAAATCTGACAATTATGTTTACTGTTGCGGGTAGTATCATGCTACTTACAAGTCTTTGTTTGGTAGCAAATTCATCAGTACGTAAGATTAGTTAACTGTATAAATCCGGTTTGATTTATTAATTTTCCCGTGAAGCGAGTGAGAAAAATATGAAAGTTCAATATCAAGACAATCAGCGAATGGGAGTCGTTGTTTATGACTTTAATTACAAAACTGCTTCAGATGGAGATATTGAGGATCTTAAGCAACTGATATATGAATACAAAATTGTGGTAATCAAGGAGCAAGATTTATCACCTGATGAGTATTGCGATTTTGGGTATCGTCTTGGGGAGGTAGAAAAATACTATCAGCCGATGTATCACCATCCAGAAAGGGAAGAAATTTTTGTTTCCTCCAATGTTTCTGAGAATGGTCAGCAAGTGGGAGTTCCCAAGACTGGGAAATTTTGGCACGCTGATTATGCGTTTATGCCAAGGCCATTTGCATTTTCAATGGTATATCCTCAAATCCTTCCTAGTAAGGAGCGTGGCACTTACTTTATTAATATGTCCAAAGTATATCAAAGTTTATCAGATGACCTGAAAGCGATCGCCAATGAGTCGAGTTGTTATCACAGTGTCAGACGTTTTTTTAAAATTCGTCCTGAAGATGTTTATCGTCCGATTTCGGAAATATTGGATGAGATTGAACGAGTCACTCCTCCCGCAAAGCATCCAACGACTTTTACTCATCCCGTTACAGGAGAAACCATCCTCTACATTACTGAGGGGTTTACTTATCGCATAGATGATTCAGAGGGAAAACCGCAAGATATAAATATTCTCCAAAGGTTGTTGACTCATTCCGGTCAGTTAGACAAAAGTTTTAAATATCCATTAATCGAACACCATGAATTTGAATTAGGGGATGTGCGGATTTGGGATAATCGCTCTCTAGTACATTGCGCCCACTATGCGTCAAATTCAGAACCAGCCATTACATTTCGATTAACCCTACACGATAGCTATCCATTTTATCAGTTATAGAGCAATTGCATTCTCACTACTCAATTTCAGTCCTAATTTTCGCATTATTCTTTGCGTCTTTGCCTGAGCTTTTCAACCGAATACTCAACAACGCCAAAATATTTGCAAAAAGTCTAATCCAGAGGTTTGTAACCTGCTCATAATTATTGGTCATTCAATCAGGATAAAATATCATGTTAAAGTTTCAAGATTCAAGTCAACAAAGCATCCAAGAAAATAGTATCCACTTCAACAATGATGATATCTTACTAGCACAAGTCCTCAAACCTTATAAAGCTAATTGTCAGTATCTTAAATCTGCTGAAGTAATTAAAGAGAGCGATCCTCAGCATGGGGGACGTGTAATCGGACGATGTGAATTCTCGATTTCAGAATCATGTTATATCGATGACACTGGTCATTTTAATTCGGTGGAGTTCAATATTTGCTACAACCAAATGATGTATTATGTCATAGCTAAATCCGTAAAAGAAAGACTGATGGCATCATTTCAGTCGTGGACTATGGCAGATTATTGGAATAAACAGCTACCGGATGTTTATATTGTGAATTTTGAAAGTTCCTTTCGACGTGCTATGCAGTCTTCTAAGTTTTGGGGTGAGATTGAGTTTACTAATATTCGGATTAAATCTGGGATGATGTATATAGTTACTAAATGTCGTTATTGGGATGATAAAGATGGTAATTGCAGTGGTAATGTGAAATTAGTTATTGTAAATTCTCCGCAATAGTTTAACTCTAATTAATCCATTTTTCACGTTCTAGGCGCAGAGAATATAACGCAAATAAGGACTATATTTTGCTTAAATAGTATGTCTAAAATTGCATTTTTTACAACTTATATTCAAGACGAAATATCTAAAATAGTTGGGATAGACACATCTGATTTGGATGTGGAAATGTCCTTAAATTATTTGGGGCTTGATTCATTAATTGCTGTCAAGCTGAGAAATAAGTTTAGAAAAGAGTTGGAAGTAGATGTTCCAGCAGTAAAGTTTTTAGAGGATACTAATGTTGCAAGTTTGGCAATATTAGTCGATGAATTGAGTGCAAATGCTGAATCAAAAATAGATGATGATGAGTGGTTGGAGGGAGAATTATGAATTTAGTTGAGTTTCTCACACAACTCTCGCAACAAAATATAGAATTGTGGGTTGAAGATAGTAAACTGCGTTATCGGGGTCGCAAAGAAGTATTAACTTCCACAGTTTTAAATCAAATTAAGCAGCATAAAACAGAAATTATCGATTTGCTGCGCCAAGGTTTTCACACTTCTAAATCCTACCCTCTGACGCATGGTCAGCAAGGTCTATGGTTTTTGTATAAACTTGCGCCCACAAGTGCAGCTTATAACGTTGCTTTTACAGCTCGCATCTGCTCTCATTTAAATATTCCGGCTTTACAACGAGCGTTTCAGAAGTTAGTAAATCGTCATGCAACTCTCCGCACAACATTTGCACAAAAAGATGGCGAACCTTTTCAACAGGTTGATGAATACCAAGAAGTTGATTTTGAAAATATTGACGCTTCAGTTTGGAATGAAGATGAGTTGAAAAGCCAAGTCATAGCAGCATATCAGCGTCCATTTAATTTGGAAAAGGGTAATTTATTGCGAGTAAATTTATTTACTTGTTCTGACTATAATTATGTAATATTACTAACAATACATCATATTGTTATTGATGGTTTTTCTCTGGGAATTATTCTTGATGAATTGCGATCGCTCTACGAAGCAGAAAATACAGGTCGAGTTATATCTTTACCTGCTATTAAGTACCAATATCAAGACTTTGTACAGTGGCAGAGAAATACTTTAGCAAGTTCTGTGGGCGACGAATTATGGAATTACTGGCGCGAACAATTAGCGGGTGAGTTACCCATCTTAAAATTACCAACAGATCGATCGCGGCCACCAATTCAAAGCTATCGGGGAGCTTCCCATACTTTTGAGTTGAATCCAGAGTTGACTTCTGCGCTGCGAGGAATGGCGAAAGCTCAAGGAGCAACCCTTTACATGACTTTGTTAACCGCCTTTCAAGTGTTACTTTACCGCTTGTCAGGTCAGGAAGATATAATTGTGGGTGCGCCTATTGAGGGGAGAAGTCAGCCGGGATTTGCCGAAACTGTAGGCTTTTTCGTGAATATGTTGGCTTTACGGGTAAATTTGGCTGGTAATCCGACATTTTCTCAGCTTTTAACTCAAGCACGCCAAACTGTATTGGATGCGATCGCTCATCAAGATTATCCCTCTACTTTACTAATTGAGCGATCGCAACTCAACCGCGATCCGAGTCTTCCTGGTCTTTTTCGCGTTTCCTTTAATTTGTTAAAGCTCAGTGAAATTGCTCAAGATTATGAATTGTCTGTATCTGATAAAACCAAAAGCAGAGAAAATTGGGGTGGGTTAACTTTAGAACCTTTTGTGATTCCCCAGCAGGAAGGACAGAATGATTTAGTGTTCGACATGATGGAGACGACTGAATCATTAATTGGTATTTTAAGATACAACACCGATTTATTTGATGCTACGACAATTACCAGAATAGCGAATCATTTTCAAACTTTACTCACAGGGATTATTGCTAATCCCCAACAGCAAATTGCTTCCTTACCTCTGCTAACGGAAGCTGAAGAAAATCATTTGTTGTGGGAGTGGAACAACAACCAAGTTGATTATCCCCAAGATAGAGTTACTCATCAGTTGTTTGAGAACTGTGTGAACCAGCAACCAAACGCGGTTGCGGTGGTATTTCCAAATGTAGAGACGTTTCATGAAACGTCTTTACAACTAACCTATCAACAATTAAACAGCAAAGCCAATCAACTCGCACACTACCTGCGTTCTTTGGGAATAGGTAAAAATCAGCTTGTGGGAATTTGTGTGGAACGTTCCCTAGAAATGATTATTGCATTATTGGGAGTTCTGAAAGCAGGTGGAGCTTATTTACCTTTAGATCCTGCGTATCCCGAAGAACGTTTGAGCTTCATGCTGCGTGATTCTCAAGTATCGATATTGCTGACTCAACAAAAATTAGTAGCGAGTTTAGCAATTGAGGATTTAGCTGTAGTTTGTTTAGATCGAGATTGGGAAGATATTTCCCAGGAAAGTGAAGAGAATCTAGTAATTAATACTACATCTCAAGATTTAGCCTACGTGATTTACACATCAGGTTCTACAGGTAAATCCAAGGGAGTGGCGATCGCTCATCGCAGTTTAGTAAATGCGTTTTATGCTTGGGAAAAAGCTTATCAACTCCAGTCTTTGACTAGTCATCTACAAATGGCGAGTTTTGCTTTTGATGTGTTTTCAGGGGATGTAATTCGCGCTCTTTGTAGTGGTGCTAAGTTGGTTTTATGTCCGCGTGAGTGGCTGTTAGAACCGGACAAGCTGTATAAACTGATGCTTGTGGAGAAAATTGATAGCGCGGAGTTTGTTCCAGCTGTGTTGAGAAACTTGGTTGAGTATTTACAAAGAACTCAGCAAAATCTCAACTTTATGAAATTGTTGGTAGTCGGTTCAGATAGTTTGTATGTGCAAGAATATCAAGAATTTCAGCGTTTTTGTGGTGAGCAGACACGTTTGATTAATTCCTATGGGGTAACGGAAGCGTGTATTGATAGCACTTATTTTGAATTGGGGATTGAGAAATTAGGAAGTGGGTTAGTTCCTATTGGTCGTCCATTTGCGAACACGCAAGTTTATATTTTAGATCGATATCTGCAATTAGTTCCCATTGGGGTTGCGGGTGAATTATATATTGGTGGTGCTGGTTTAGCTCAAGGTTATTTAAACCGTCCTGATTTAACCAAAGAAAAATTCATCCCTAATCCCTTTGTACAGACGCGATTAATCGCGTCTCTCCACACCCCTATCTTCTACAAAACGGGAGATTTAGCGCGTTATCTTCCTGACGGTAATATTGAATTACTCGGTCGAATTGACGATCAAGTGAAGATTCGGGGTTTCCGAATTGAACTAGGGGAAATTGAAGCGGTTTTGAGTAGTCATCCGCAAGTACAAGCAGCAGTGGTGATGCTTCGAGAACTGCAAACCGACAATAAATCTATAGTTGCATATATTGTTTCTGGACAACAGTCATTAACAACTAGTGAATTGCGTAACTTTCTCAAACAGAAGTTACCTGATTATATGATTCCAAGTGCGATCGCCATTCTGGAAACTTTACCTTTAACCCCCAACGGGAAAGTAGATCGGCGTGCTTTACCAATTCCAGATATGGAACAGAGTCGAGAAATAGATTTTGTTCCACCGCGCACACCAACGGAAGAAGCGATCGCTAATATTATCGCTGCTGTTTTGGGACTCACACAAGTAGGCATTCACGATAACTTTTTTGAATTGGGGGGACATTCCCTACTTGCGACTCAAGTGATTGCGCGATTACAACAAACCTTAAATATTGAGTTACCGTTACGCTCTTTGTTAGCATCTCCCACTGTGGCTGGATTGAGTGAAGCAGTGACATCTTCAACAAAGACAGAATCTTCAGTTAATTTACCAACAATTGTCCCAAATCCACAACAGTTATATCAACCTTTTCCCCTCACCGATATTCAACAAGCTTATTGGTTAGGACGCAATGAAGCTTTTGAATTAGGAAATATTGCTGCTCATGGTTATTTAGAATTAGATTGCCATCATTTAGATTTAACAAGATTAAATCAAGCTTGGCAACAACTTATTTTGCGTCACGATATGCTGCGTGCTGTTATTTTACCAGATGGTCAACAGCAAATTCTCTCAACAGTACCGGCTTATGAAATCGAAGTTTTGGATTTGCAAAATTTAGAGGTGATGCGTGAGCAGATGTCCCATGAAGTTTTACCTGCGGAACAATGGCCTTTATTTAGAATTCGAGCTACACCTATAGATGAACAGCGTACCAGACTCCACCTGAGTTTTGATGCTTTGATTGCTGATGCTTGGAGTGTGTTTATGCTGATGCGAGAGTGGTTAGATTTATATAATAATTCTGAGTTTGTATTACCACCCTTAGAACTTTCCTTCCGCGATTATGTGCTTGGGGAATCAACTTTAAAAAATACACCCCAATATCAACGTTCTCAAGAATATTGGTTTAACCGACTAGATACCTTACCACCAGCACCAGAATTACCCCTAGCGAAAAATCCGAATTCCATTACCAATCCTCGGTTTCAACGTCGCAGTTCTCAACTGTCTCCAGAACAATGGCGCAAATTACAAAATCGCGCACAGCAATTTCATTTAACTCCTTCGGGAGTTTTATTAGCTGCTTTTGCAGAAGTCCTCAGTCAATGGAGCAGAAATCCCAAGTTTACGATTAATCTCACCCTGTTTAAGCGTTTACCTTTACATCCCCAAGTAAATGAAATTGTCGGAGACTTCACTTCTTTGACACTTTTAGAAGTCGATCGCTCAATTCCTCAAAGCTTTAGCAACCACGCTCAACAATTACAGCAACAACTGTGGCAAGATTTAGATCACGGTTATATCAGTGGTTTACAGGTACAGCGAGAACTTAGCCGTCAACGTCAAAGTTACCAATTTATGCCAGTGATATTTACTAGTACACTAGGTTTAGAATCACTTGGTCAGGATACATCAATATTAAGTCAGTTAGGCGAACTCGTTTACAGTATCAGTCAAACCCCGCAAGTTTGGTTAGATAATCAACTGAGAGAGCAGAACGGAACTTTAATATTTAATTGGGATGCGGTGGAAGAACTTTTTCCCGCAGGTTTGCTAGATGAGATGTTTGCTGCTTACTGCGATTTACTTCAACAACTAATTACCTCAGATGCGATTTGGAGCAAGATTCAGAGAGAATTACCACAACCTACAATTGCAAATTATCCCACCGCAGACATTTCTGAGGAAACTTTGCACAGTTTGTTTATTAAGCAAGTGCAAATCCAAGCTGACTCTCTAGCAGTTATTACTCCAGAGCGTACCCTAACTTATCAGGAATTGTACCAACACGCTCTGCAATTGGCATCTCAGCTGCGAGAATTGGGAGCAAGCAACAACAATGCGATCGCTGTTGTCATGGAAAAAGGTTGGGAGCAAGTTGTCGCTGTACTAGGAATTTTAATCGCTGGTGCGGCTTATCTCCCCATCGATCCCGAATTACCAGCAGAACGACAATGGTATTTACTCACCCAAGGACAAGTTAAATTCATTGTCACTCAACCTCATCTTCACCTATCTTTGCCATCAGGTGTTCAACAAGTATGTGTGGAAAGTCAACTTAGAGGAGATGGGAAAGATATTAAACTAGTCCAAACTCCCGATGATTTAGCTTACATCATCTACACTTCCGGTTCCACGGGTTCACCCAAAGGCGTGATGATTAATCATCGGGGTGCGGTAAATACGATTTTGGATATTAACCGCCGCTTTGGGGTTAGATCGAGCGATCGCATCTTAGCTTTATCAGCATTAAACTTCGACCTTTCAGTTTACGACATCTTCGGCATATTAGCGGCGGGAGGAACGATAGTTATTCCCTCAGCAGAGCAAACCAAAGATCCCGCACACTGGTTAGAGTTAATAGTATCTCAGCAAATTACCCTGTGGAACTCAGTTCCAGCTTTGATGCAAATGTTGGTAGAATATCTTACCAACCAACCACAACAACCTTCATCTCTGCGTTTAGCTTTGTTGAGTGGAGATTGGCTACCTCTAAATTTACCAAATCAAATCCAAACATTGTGGTCAAATATCCAAGTTGTGAGTTTGGGAGGAGCAACAGAAGCTTCGATTTGGTCAATTTACTATCCAATTACCCAAGTAGATCCTAACTGGAAAAGTATTCCCTACGGCAAACCACTCGATAATCAACAAGTATATGTATTCAATCATAATTTGCAGCAAACTCCTGTTTGGGTAACGGGACAACTATATATTGGCGGTATCGGTTTAGCAAAAGGTTACTGGAAAGACGAACAAAAAACAAACGCCAGCTTTATTACTCATCCAGTTACCAAAGAAAAGTTATATAAAACAGGGGACTTGGGACGTTATTTACCCGATGGGAATATAGAGTTTTTAGGAAGAGAAGATTTTCAAGTGAAAATCAATGGTTATAGAATTGAACTTGGTGAAATTGAAGCCATATTAAAACAGCATCCCACCGTCAAAGAAGCAGTAGTCACCACAGTAGAACAAACACAACAGTTAGTTGCTTATATCGTTAGCGATACACCAACTCCCAATTTAGCAGAAGCTTACCAACCAACTCAACAACCAAGAGTATTAACCGATGCTGGAGAACGCATCGAATTTAAACTCCAACAACCAGGAATCCGCAAATCGAAATCATCGCCAATTACTATTAACTTACCCAAATCTGAACTTGAGCCAACAGCTTATCTCCAACGCCAAAGTTATAGACAATTTCTAACCCAAAAAATATCCTTAGAACGATTTAGCAAATTTCTCAACTGTCTCCAACAAATGCAACTGGGTGATTATCCCCTTCCCAAATATCGCTATCCTTCTGCTGGGAGTCTTTATCCTGTACAAACTTACTTATTCATCAAACCCAACAGCATCGAAACCCTTCCAGCAGGAATATATTATTATCATCCCAGCGACCACAATTTAATCTTACTCCACAGCACCAACGAAATAGACAGCAGCGTTTACCTTGAGAATCAAGTACTTTTTGAACAATCCGCCTTTACGATATATTTGATTGGGAAACTAAGTGCGATCGCACCGATGTATGGAGAAATTGCTAGAGACTTCTGTCTTTTAGAAGCAGGACACATCGGACAATTACTCATGAACAGCGCACCGACTCAAGAAATTGGTCTTTGTCCCCTTGGTTATTTAGAATTTCCCCAAATTCAAGATTTATTTCAATTAAAAGCCAATCAAATTCTCCTTTATAGCTTTGTTGGTGGAAAAATATACCCAACAGATTCTCAGCAATGGTCAATACTTAAAAATCCTCAAACCACCAAATCAAATTCTACCCAATTTAGAGAATATCTACAGCAGAAACTTCCACAATACATGATACCTGCTGAATATATTTTCATTGACACCTTACCCCTAACCACCAACGGAAAAATAGATAGAAAAGCCTTACCAACTCCCAATCTCGCAACAGCCACATCAGCAACTTTAGTTCCTCCGCAAACCCAAACCGAAAAAAAAATCGCCGAATTCATCCAACAACTGCTGCAAATTGAAGTAGTGGGAATACAGAATAATTTCTTTGAATTAGGAATAGATTCGCTCAAACTCGTGCAGTTGAAAAATCACTTACAAAATCAATTCCAAGTTAACATTCCCATGCGCCAATTATTAGTGGAAACAACAAATATTCAACAACTAGCATTAGCCATTGACGAACAATTAATTATCGCCAAAATCACACAAAAACCCCTAACCACAGAACAAGACGACGATAAAGAAATCATCCAAATTTGAATGTATTCCGCATAGACCTCTTGCAAAATTTCTTTATTTTGTCTTCTTCTTTGCGCCTTTGCGTGAGATAAAAATAGTATGGTTCATTTACCTGAAAATTGCTGTAAATGAGGTACAAATTTTTGAAACGCAAAGAACGCAAAGTTAAGAAAATTAAAGAGGGTTTTTGCATTATCAAGTGAATATTATTATCCGTGCCATCGGTGTTCGTTAATCAAAAATGAAGAAAAACATTATGAACAAAAACCAACTTTTAATCGAACTCGAAAAACGAGGAATCAAACTCTGGTTAGAAAGTGACCTATTAAACATCGAAGCACCAAAAGGAACATTAACACCAGAACTACGCGATTCTCTCAAAGAACATAAACCAGAAATTATCAAACTCCTAAATCTCAACAATATCAAAACAACCTCCCTACCAATTATTAAACCAAATCCTCAACAACTTCACCAACCATTTCCCCTCACCGACATTCAACAAGCGCATTGGTTGGGACGCAATCAAGTATTTGAATTAAGCCATGTCAGCAATCATGTTTACATAGAATTTGAGACTAATAATTTAGACATATCCCGCCTGACAGCAGCTTGGCAAAAACTCATTCAACGTCATGATATGCTACGAGCGATAGTATTACCCACGGGAGAGCAACAAATCTTAGATCAAGTTCCCAATTATCAAATTACTATCCTAGATTTACAAGAATCAGAAACCCAAAAACTCGAAACTGAATTAATAGCAATCCGCGAAAAACTATCTCAACAAAACTCACCTTCACATCAATGGCCTTGGTTTGATATTCGAGCCACTTATTTAAATCAAGAACAAATTCGGCTACATCTCAGCATGGATTTATTACTGATAGATGCTGCGAGTATTCGGATTTTATTTCACGAATGGAATCAACTTTATCAAAATCTCGAATTATCATTACCACCATTAGAACTATCATTTCGAGATTATGTCATTGCTAAAAATTCTCTCCAAGACTCAGAATTAGTCAAGCGATCGCAAACTTACTGGTTCAATCGTTTAGATACTCTCCCACCAGCACCGGAACTACCTCTAGCTTGTTTTCCTAGTGAATTAAAAGAGTATACATTCAAACGCTATGCTGGAAAACTAGAACCCCATATATGGCAAAGATTAAAACAGCGCGGTCAAAAAGCTGGTTTAACTCCTTCTATCATTTTGTTAACCGCTTTTACAGAAATTCTAACTTTGTGGAGTAAAAATCCTTCCTTTACTCTCAATTTAACTGTCCTAGAACGTCTACCACTCCATCCTCAAATCAATCAAATTATTGGCGATTTTACCAACACAAATCTCTTAGCAATAGACAATTCATCCCCAAATACATTTACAAATCTAGCTCTAAAAATACAACAACAATTACTCCAAGATTTAGACCATATTTATATTAGTGGAGTAGAAGTATTGCGGAAATTGCTCAATCAAAAGCAAACAGAATTGACCGCAGCTATGCCTATAGTATTTAGCGGGACTTAAGGAAAAATCAAGCCCAAATAAAGCCGAAACTGGCTTTATGAGCGGCAAATACGTCACGATTAACAGTCAACCACTCAATAAATCGGAAAGAAATAGCAGTTCTAAAGGCTTCTAAAGCCTCAGTAAAAGTGTTCAACGGTTTAGTTGCCCACCTACGTCTAAAACCACCAGTCAACTGATGCCAAAGGACAAAAGTATAGGCACAAAATACCAAGATAAAATGTCGCATGAGACTGGTTTTATCTCGGACTTGATATTCTTTCAATCCTAAAAAACCCTTGGCTTCTCTATAAAAGACCTCTACCCAATTGCGTTGAGAATAGGTGTTTACTATCCATTCTGAAGTTACAACAGATGTAGAAACATTGGTAATAAAGTAGTCGATATCTGTGGCATCAGAAAAAGTAGCAGCATTCATGACGATAGCTATACTTCGTTTACCTTCCAGACGTGATATCTCTACTTCAAAAGTTGCTACCCATACTTTTCTAGGTTTATCTAAATTGAGTTGAGTTTCGCTAAAAGCCTCTTGGGGTATAGACTTTGCTAACTCATCTATCCTAATTGTTCGTTGATTATTCTCTTGCTCACTAATTGTGACTTTCCGATTTTTGGCTATTCCTCCTAAATACTTTAATTTGCGATTTTCTAGTTCTAATAGGAATGATGTATTGTTACCATATCCGGCATCTACAATCACTATTCCTGGTTGATATCCTCGCTCTCTTGTTTGGTCTATTAACTTAATTGCTATCTCTGTTTTTTTCTCAAATAGAGGGTCTTGTTTTCCTTCGGGTAATGAATCAGCGTGTTGATATAACTCTATATCTAATGGTAGGCTTTTTCTCCCATCATATAAATGAGTTGTTACCACCACTATTCCATTATCTGTCTTGCCAATTTCTCCGATATATTGTCTTCCCACACCTTCGGTAAAGTTACCACTTTTCCTATGCCCTGAATCATCAATTATCAAGCTAAATCCCCTACTGATTTTAGTCTGACTACACTTGTTCATTACCTCTAAGCGTCGTTCATTCACCTTTGTGGCCGACCAAGGGGAATCTGTCAAAAAGTGGTGTAATCGGTGGTAATTTACTCCTACGGCATTTTCTGCGAGCTGGAACAAGTTTTTCCGTTCGCTTTCTCCTAACAACCCCCCTAAATAATGTCTAAACTCCCTTTTTTGCGCTTTATGACCAAATACATCGTCAAACCTTTGACACCATTTTTCAAAGCATGGGGGCATAGCTGTGGGAGTTGTCTCTTTCATGGGGGTTAGTTTGACGTAAAACCTATGCTAATTCTGCATTATAGCCTTTTTTATTCTCTTTTTTTGCCTAAGTCCCGTTAGTAGTGTGTTAGGTTTGGGTAATTTTTCTCAAGCAGATTTAGAATATAACTTTTTAGGAGAGGTGGTGTATGGTATTAGCCAAACCCCGCAAGTTTCCTTAGAACATCAAGTTGCAGAACACAACGGAAGCTTAATTTTTAACTGGGATGCAGTAGAAGCACTCTTCCCTATAGGGATGTTGGATGAAATGTTTACAGTTTACTGCAATTTGCTGGAGCGTTTAGCCCAGGAAGATGAATTGTGGACAGTACCCATAGAATTATTAACATCAATCCCAATTCATCCTCATCCACCAATCCCGCAAACAGCTTTACTCCACACTTTGTTTTTTGCACAAGTATCTCAACGTCCACAACAACAAGCTGTAATTAGCAGCGATCGCATTCTCACCTATCAAGAGTTAAGCGATCGCGTCACTGAATTAGCACGACAACTAGGCGATCGTTCTGAAGTGGCGATCGCTATCATTATGGAAAAAGGCTGGAAACAGGTTGTTGCTGCTTTGGCTATCCTTGCTACTGGTGGTATCTATGTCCCCATCGATCCAGGATTACCCAAGGAACGTATATGGTATTGTTTACAACAAGCACAAGTCAAACTGATACTAACTGAAACTAGCCTTGTTCATAGTCTGGAATATCCAGAGAACATCCCAACTTTGTGTATAGATTCATTACAAACTTCACCATCTCAACAGCCATTCCAGCAAATCCCAAAACCCACAGACTTAGCCTATATCATCTACACCTCTGGTTCTACAGGAACACCCAAAGGTGTGATGATTACGCATGAAAGTGCAGTCAACACGATTTTAGATATCAACGAACGCTTTCGGATCGATTCAGGCGATCGCATCTTAGCTATTTCTGCTTTCAGCTTTGACCTCTCAGTTTACGACATCTTCGGCACTTTAGCAGCAGGAGGAACAATAGTCATTCCTGATGCTGCAAACATTAAAGAACCATCTCATTGGAGTGAATTAATTGCCAAACACCAAATCACAATTTGGAACTCAGTTCCCGCTTTCATGCAGATGTTAATTGAGTATAATTTAAATCATTCTCAAGTTATATTTAATACTTTCAGACTAGTTTTATTGAGTGGTGATTGGATACCCTTGAATTTACCTGCTCAAATCCAAAAATTATCTCCACAAGCCGAAATCATTAGTTTAGGAGGAGCAACAGAAGCCGCTATCTGGTCAATTTATTATCCAATTACCCAACTTGACCCCAACTGGAAAAGTATTCCCTACGGAAAACCACTTAAAAATCAATATATTTATGTTTTAAATACATCTATGAAAAAATGTCCTGTTTGGGTGACAGGAGAATTATATATTGGGGGAATGGGATTAGCAAAAGGTTATTGGCAAGACGAAGAAAAAACAAATGCTAGTTTTATTATTCATTCAGTTACCAAAGAAAAATTATATAAAACAGGTGATTTGGGACGTTATTTACCCGACGGCAATATTGAATTTTTAGGAAGAGAAGATTTTCAAGTTAAAATCAATGGTTATCGCATTGAACTCGGTGAAATTGAAGCCACATTAAAACAGCATCCCACCGTTAAAGAAGTTGTAGTTACAACAATCTCAAAAACACAACAACTAATCGCTTACATTGTTCTACAACTAGAGTTAAACATCACTACTCAAGAAATACGTTCTTTTCTCCAAACCAAATTACCAGCATACATGATCCCCTCTAATTTTGTGCTGTTAGCATCTTTCCCGCTCACAGAAAATGGTAAAGTGGATCGTCAGGCGCTATCTATTCCTAAAGGTACGCAACCAGAATTAACACAAACTTTTACCCCGCCTCGTAACCAAGTAGAAGAACTATTAATTACAACTTGGATGGAATTATTTCAACTTCAGCAAATTAGCATTTATGACAACTTCTTTGCATTGGGTGGACACTCATTTTTAGCACTACAATTAATATCCAAAATTAATCATAAATTTCAGACCAATATACCTCTCAGTACGCTTTTTTATTATCCCACTGTAGCAGAATTAGGAAATTCTCTCATCCAAAATCATCACACTTCGTTAATACCTATAACTTTAATCCCCATTCAACCACAGGGAACTCAACCACCATTATTCTGTATTCATCCCATAGGAGGACAAGTAATGGTGTATCAACATCTTGCCACCTGTTTAGGAACAGATCAACCTGTATACGCTCTCCAGTCTCGCGCTCTCAACAACTCACTTGATGAGCATAATAGCATTGAAAATATGGCTGTCGAATACGCCAAAATCATTCGCCAACATCAACCTCATGGTTCTTATCATCTCATGGGTTGGTCTATGGGTGGAGTCATTGCTGTTAGTGTTACCAAAGAATTAGAACAGCAAGGATGTAAAGTTGATTTTCTTGGACTTGTAGATGCATTCTTATTTCCAGATAGTACACCAACTTTTACACCCAATCCTTTATATGAATTAGCATTAGTGTTTGGTGGTACTTTTGTAGATGCTTTGATGACGCTAGATACTGTTCAACAACAGCAACTACGAGAGCAACTCATAAATTTAATTTCTGTTGAACGTCTGCAATTAATGATGAATTGGGGAAAATCACAAAATTTACTTCCAAAAGAACTATCAGAAGTATCAATTGAAATATTGCAAAAACAACTAGAATTAACCGAAATTCACCAAAAACTCTTAAAAAACCACCAACCACCTCAAATCCAAGCTCAAATCTCCATCTGGTGGGCTGCACAACAACTCACACCTAAGTTAACCCGTAGCAACTGGAGTCAATATACTATCAACGCAACTTACACAAAAATCTTAGATGGCAACCATTTTACCATCATGCTTCCCCCCTGCACTACAATACTCGCCCAGCAATTACAAGAGTACATTTAATTACATACCAGGCTTGTTTATTGAGATTGGATGGATGTATGGGATGGAGAAGTTGGGTTAGCGACTGACCCAGAAGTGTTGAATGTTAAGAAAAATCCGATAAAAATAGCTAGAACTAGCCCTTTCAAGGTGTTGTGTAATGGACTGATTTGTAGTTTCGTAAAAAGAGGTGCAAATCTGTTGGGTGGGAAAAAAATGTTACTAGGGCAGGTGTTTGAGCGTTTTGTAAAAGAAAGTCCAGTATCCGTGATGGTTCGTGGGCTTTTAGAGAAAGCATTATGTCCCCAAATCCTGGATGAACTATTTGAACGTAGTGCCAAAACCCAGTACACTCGTGAGCTATTATTCTCTACGGTAGTTAATTTGATGAGCCTTGTCGTCTGTGGAGTTCATCCATCAGTACACGCAGCACACCAAGCATCAGTTGAAGAAATAGGTGTTTCAGTGACTTCGGTCTACAACAAAATCAATGGCATCGAACCGAGTACTAGTGGTGAACTAGTCAGAGAGGTTGCTGGTCAAATGGAAGCTAAGATTCGACACCTCAATGCAACAATACCTGATTTGCTACCAGGATATCGAGTAAAAATTATTGATGGGAATGCGATCGCTAGTTACCAGAGGCGTTAAAAACAGATAATTTACTTGACTGTGTTTAGGGTTCGGACAATCAGAGTAATTACTAAACCATCAACCGCTAAATGTGACTTGAACACTTATACTCTGTTTCTATTGGCAAAATTCAAGTATCCAGGTTGCACACGTCTGGCAGAGATAATGGAAAATTTATCTCATGATAGCGTCAATAGATTTTTGCTACGTGAACGGTATGAACCCAAGGACTTATTTGAAGAAATCAAGCCCAATATCAATCTAGTTGGAGGTACATTAAGCGGAGATGATACGGTAATTGATAAACCTCATAGTGACCTCCAATTGACAGAATTAATTGGTTATTACTATTCAGGTAGACATCATCGTGCCGTCAAGGGAGTTCAGTTAATTACCTTGTATTACACCGAATTATCAGGTAAATCTATACCTGTAAATTATCGCATTTATAACAAACAAGACCAGAAGACTAAAAATGATTATTTACGAGAAATGATTACTGAGGTAATGGATTGGGGTTTAAAGTCTAAAAATGTGACTACTGACGCTTGGTATTCCAGTAAAGAAAACCTGAAGTTACTGAAAAACAAGGGACTAGGGTTTTTAACTGGTGTGGCTAAAAATCGCTCATGCTCGGTTAACCAAGGTTTAATTTCGTTTTTTTTAAATAGGAGCGAACAGTTTCTTTAAAAACCGAATCTACTATATTTAAACTCACCATACGCTCTGCTAATAGTTTCATCGTCCAACGATTTCTTCCTTCTGGTGCATCAGAGCAAGCTGTCGCAATCAGAAATGCTTCTTGTTGACCATCTAATTTTCTTTGTTTTGGCGGATGAGGGCGGTCTTGCACCGCTAATTCAATGCCCCCTTCTACATATCTGGCACGGGTACGCTCTACGGTTGAAACGTTTACTCTTAAATATTGTGCGATCGCTTTATCAATTTCTCCCTCCCAGTCCATCAACAGTATATGGGCGCGAGTTATACTCCTTGCTTTACTCTTGCCTGTTTTGATTAGCGATCGCTACCCTTTACAAAATTTATTAGCAGCGGTAGAACAAGCGATCGCTCCGACATCAGAAACCTACAAGATATTAATTTATCCCCAGTGATAGGATTTAGGTTTCCGAGGTTATGTCTACTGGATTGTATCAACTATTCTAGAACGGCGGAAAAATCCTGCTAAAGTTCCTAAGATAAATAGCCCTAAAACAGCACCTGGTTCGGGTACTTTGGTTGCACTAGGTGGCTCAGTAGGAGGATGCCATTGATTGGTAGGAGGTTCTGGCTGTGGTACGTTAGGAAGATTACCTGTGAATTGAGTGTTGTGAAATTCGCCGCTACCAGATAATGAAGAAGCAATTAAAGTTCCTTCCACATTACCATTAGAAAAATTAAAGTTAGCATTGGTAGCAAGTACACTGCCTTGGAATGAGAAACCAGTGGTTGTTACTTGAGTTGCATCCACAAAATTAAACAAGACATTTTGCTTATTAACACCATTAAGATTTAACCCAAAATTCTTGATATTGACACTATTTCCCAGAACATTAAACACCACAGTAGAATTACTACCAACCCCACTCAAATTTAAGTAACTAGTGTTAGAAAACTGGGAACCATCAATTGTAAAGACATTCAAATCACTATTGTTTCCTTGGAGGTAAATTCCACCCCATTTATACTCTGTAGTATTTGTAGAAGCTAATCCACCCAAGTAATCAGAAAGATTATTCAACTCTTGGCGTGCAGCATCAAAATCAATCGGCTTACCTGAACTAACACCACAATTAGGAGAGCAATTGAAATAGACAGGAGTTTTAACAGTACCGCCAACAACAGCATTACCACCAAAAATCTGACCGTTATTGTAGGTTAAATTACCACCTACAACAAGTCGAGTATCTGTACCATTAGAATTACTTAGACGATCAGCAACTCCAAAATTAGTCAATGTGGCATTACCACCAACAGCTACACGACCTTCGGAATCTGAACTTTGATTCATATCTCCAAATACGAAGACATTATAGTTTTGCGCGATTCCTAAATTAACAGCCATAGCTGGTTGTATTAAACCCGTTATAGCAATTGTTCCCAATGATAAAGGAATCAATGCAAATGTCGTTTTAAATCTTTTAAACATAGACGTAGTATCATCAAAAGCTACGATACTAATTTACTATTTATTAAATTAATAGCGGGAAAAGATCGTATAAACTTTTTCATAAAATATCAGCTTTAAAATGAATTAGATTACTGTATTTTTGCTGATTTCATCAAAATGAATAGATAATCAAGTATTTTATAAAGTATATTTTGTTTAAATTAATTCGGTATTTTCCACACAATCTGTAAATACTTATTAAAGTATGCAGACACTATCCTTATTTTTCATCTGTTTTAATCCACAGCATTGCTGAATCAAGGGATGGAATTTATGTATTAAAATCTAAAATTCCTTATCCTATCTGCATCTCTATGTGTTAGCGTAGTGGGGCAATTTATCCCATATTTACATAACACTTAATCTACAATATATTATCACTGATGCAGCAAAAACCATTTGTATAATATCAGGTTTACTTGATTAAACCTCGTCCGTTTTGAAAGCTGGAGTTTTATGTAAGGGCTTATAAATTGCTTGTAGCTTGAGTTATGAGCTTTACCTTAATTAGAAAAAAACTACGGTTCTCAATGTAGACGTGGTTTATAATTTCTGCGGGATTCATCAAAAATAAACTTACCGGATTATTACTATTCAGCGTGCTAATTATTTTATTTCAGCAACATCCTATTTTGGTAGCACCAATTTAATCTCCACTGTAAAAACCTTGCTTGTCAATAATCGTTTGATTGTAATCAATACTTGCAGAGTCATTGCCTCGGTAATCTATTCATTTTAATCTTATGGTGATTATTTCAATCGAATATTTCAGAATTTTGGCTAGAAGCATCACCTTACCTCTGCACCGGAAACCGCCGCATCATCTGGGCTAACGCCGCCGCCTCCCCATCCGGCGTGTACACAACCTCACCTGACATAGCAATCACAATCCGCTTCTGTCTCGCCCACTCGAACCAATCCTTTACACCAGACTTAGCCTGCTTTGCCTCCGGCTTCCTACCTTCTTTACAAGCGGCCACAAACACAGCCTCTGGTGATTTAACGCCTTTCCAAGTTCGCAGTGCTTCTTTGAGATAAGCGATCGCTCCAGGTACATTCTCCCAATAACGCTTCACTGTGCGCTGAATCTCTGCATTGAGCCGAAACTGGGGAGTACAAGGAATGTCTCGTAATTGCTGCAATACGAACTGAACCTCTTGGTTGCTGGGCTGTATTGATTTTTCTACAGGTTCGGCGTAATCATCACCAGAGTCTTCATCACAAAAATCTGACCCAACCGGGGCGGCGGAAGAATGGCCATCATGATGGTCTGTCTCGCTAGTCGAGTCAACCTGTTCTGGTTCATTAACGTAGCAACTAGTCTGGGGCAACTCTAACTCTGCGGTTTGACAAACCCCTTCCTGGTCGCAGTTAGAAATCTCGGTTTTTACTTCCTCACTTTTTTCAAGCTCAACAGCAGGGTGTTGTTGTGAAGCGAACTCTTTGAAAGGAAACTCTTTGATATGATCTGTCGCCTTTGAACAGTTCGATGTATTCAAATCGCTCATATCGATTTGCTGATTTTCGCAAATCCGATTCCATAGGGCTTGGACGTTCTCGACGTTAACAGTAAACCAGTTAGCCTGATACCAAGTTTTTTCACTGTGTCGGCAAACATCAATCAACTTGAAATTATCCCTCAAGTTGGCGATCGCCCGTCTGATTGCAGAAACTTTGAGAAAGGGTAGAGTTTGACCCCAATCCTTGAGCGTCTTCCAAAACCAGCGTCTACCGTCACGCTTGATGTGCTTGGAAATCTGACAATAGTAATGAATCTGCTGGAGTATCACTGCTTCTTCTAAACCAATCTCTGCGGCCAACAAAGGAGGAACCAACAGAGGGGATTCTGGGGTGATTAATTTACTAGTCATATTTTTTACTCAATATCTAAATTACTCAAGGTCTAAAACGGCATATTTTGTTGGTCTTCTTCTGGGGCTTGTGACCAAAACTCTCTAAGCGCTTGGAGTTTCGCCGCTTGAAATTGCTGTTTCTCTTGGGGCGACACTTCCTTAACCAAACGCTCAACCTCAGCCTGTTGCTTCTGCGTCATCTGTTGGGTGGTCATAGCAGGTAAGGCCAACGGTTCATTTTTTGTAGATGGTTGGAAGTTACGGCGACGGAACAAAAACCGAAAATGGCGTTTATCTTGTGGTGGTAGCGATCGCCATACGTCCTCACCCCAGCCTGGAGGGATAAAGTCAGATGACGGGGGCAACAAGGCTTGAATTTGGACTTGCAACTGGGCTAGAGCCTGTTGCATTGTAGGAATAGCTTGGAGCAATGCTAACTGTTCAGTGCTAAGTGATTGCGGAGTATAGCCAGTTTGTGACCAGATAAATACCCTTGTCCCGGCTCTGGCTACCATACGGTAGTTGTTGGCTGCGATTTGTTTACCTTTATATTTCCGGGCATCCATCGCGTAGTATTCCAGCACTGCATGACAAAGTTCGTCAATTACGAACAAGCTATTTTGGCTATCGTTCGTTATGAGCCTCCAGTCATTACCAGCTAAATGTTTCAGCGATTCTGATAAATCATTCGTTATGGGGTCAGAATCACGAATCTTGTTTAGTAATTGGGTGATGGCGGGTTGGTCTACACCGCAGAAATTAGCTAAAGCTGTGACAGTCATTCCGCTTACGCCGTCGTTGGTGCGGGTGCAAAATCCTAATTCGTCCTGAATCTGAAACGTAATCGCATCCATATTCATCTTGACTCCAATTTTTGACGCATCAGAATATCGGCAGCAGTTGAGCCATGCTGCATTCAGTTCTTGTAGAGATGTGAGCGCGAGTTTTATTTACTGGTTTGTTTCTTGCCAGAACCGCAGGTCATCCTTGAAACATCTGTCAGTTTTTTTGGGTCTATCCTTCCAATGCTCCCAAGCCACCCAGACCTCATCCCCTAAGTCTTCGATAACTTCACCTTTGGCGTTATATAAAGCGCAGTAGATATCAGCGTGGGCAACGATAGAACCCAGCCCAATCACTTCATCATCAGAAGAGCCAGATTTGGCAGGGTTTTCGTGAGGAACCACTGGTTCCGTAATTTGCGAGGATTCGGCTTTCTCCAAAGCGGTGATTAACTCCGTTTCTTCGGTGGTTAACTCTACCCAGTAGTCATTTTTGATAGCCTCATACTCAGTAGCCACACTCAAATAGTCACACCAACTACAATCAAGCTTTGACAGCACTCCCCGAATATCGCTAACCGCCTGGGGAAGCAGTTGTAACTGTTCTGCTCGATGTGCGATCGCGCTTTGTGTTGGCTCACTACCAAGTATGATTGCAGCTGCCTGGAGTGCGTGGGTGTTGTTCATCGCACAAGCCATATTGCTCAATGCTATGCCCATCAGCCGTAAGCACTCCTGAGCGTTTTCTTTCGGTGGTTCCTCGGCAAGCGATCGCAGGTCGATTGTTTTATCTAGAGCTTGCTTGACTTCCTTATTCAGTGCCTTGGTTGCTTGCTTAGTAAGAGTATTGCCCCATTCTTGGGTAGGGCGTTCTTGTACAGCGTTTTCTAGTTCCTGAATACGTCGTTGTAATCGTTGGTTCTCAAGTTCTAGCTGCCTCAAGTCTTCCAACTCGAAAAGCCGATGCTGTAACTTGATGTTTTCTTCCTTTTGTTGCTGAAACAGGTTTTGTAAAGCGGTCAGTTGTTCTTGTACTTGCTGTTGGGCTTGGGTTGTAGCTTCTGTTTGTAACCCAATCCTTAATTCTTGCTCCAGGCGTTCAAGCTCCTGCTGGTGCTGCTGTTTCAGTGCGGAGATCGCTTCGGCGTATTCTTTGGGGTAGGTTCTTTCGGTGGGGAATGGAATGCTTGGGGCATCTAAATCGGCATTGTTAACCAGTTCCCTGCTACCATCAGCAAATGTGACAATCTGTTGCCAGTGATTCGGGGGGTCAGCTTGGATGGTTCCCGATTCCCCGTGTTGAGTATGAGTTGGTGACGTAACTGTGACTGTGGCAGACTGGGGAACCAGTGGTTCTTCAATTTTAGGAACCAATGGTTCCTGAGTTTTTTGGCGTGGCAGGCGAGGAACCACTTTTTGAGCCGCAGCTGCAAAGTCTGATTCGCTAGGGGAGGGATTATCTTGCAGTGCGATCGCAACAGCAACCTTTAGCTTTTCTGGTTCTTTAACCAAACGCAGCAGTGAACGGGCTTGACGCTCGTTTTTGATGTGTTCACCCAACTCCTGGGCTGCATCAATAACTTTTTTGGCTCCCAGTAGTTGGTTGATTCGTCGGTATCCACCCCAGGCAGATAATTCGCCTTGGCAGTATTCCTCAAAAGATTTATAGCCAGCTTCACGGTAAAGTTGTTGCTCCCGCATTTGCATAATTTCGTCTATTGCCTGCCACTCGAAACGGTCTATGGCGGCGAAGGTTTCATGGATGCTGATGTTGAGATTGCTGTAGTCAAGGGTTGAGGTTATTTCTGGTTCTAGTGTCAGCATGTTTGTTGCCCACTATGGTAAATGCTGGAAACAGTTAGGGTTTCATGAGCGCCAAAGTGAGTATTTAGCTGATATGGAAGTCATACCAAAAGTATGCCAACATTTAATTAGCTCACTTTGTCGTAAACGGATTGAGCAGGCGATCGTCTTGCTTGCCGGCCGGCGATCGCTTTCAATTTTTACTCTACTTTGCTAAACAACATTTCAGTAGTTCTCCATTGTGAGTTATAAATAATACAAAAAGTAAAATTAATACTAATGAAACATTTTTGTTTCATTTATACCAACTGCATCATTAGTAGAAAGACCGTTTTATCCATTTCATTGAATCTCTTGTACTAAAGCAGCTTTAACTTCAGCATCAAAATTTACGCCAAGTGCTTCAGAAAGTTTACGTAAAGTTTCGCGCGGCAAAGACTTTGCATCTTCAGTTTCTATCCGGTAGAGATTCCCGACACTCATGCCAGCTTGAGCTGCTACCCAAGTAGGGGATAGTCCCTTGGACTCCCTAATCTCTCTAATTCGAGTGCCTAGACCAGGCAAATCAACCGATAAAGTAACTTGCATTAAGTTCATAACTTGACTTCTCCATTAATGTAAGCAAATCATAGCGCTTCTTTCCTCTGTTATCAAGCCTTACTCATTTAGTGTTACTTATTCAGTGTGACTTTACAAGCAAAACTTTACAAGCTATACTATAAGATATAAGGGAGGAAACAAGCGCAACGCCTCCTAGTAAGTAAAGAAGCGCTCACTACAGAACCTTGACAAGAGAACCGGAAGTACCGATTGAGGGGTAGCCGAGGCACTGGCACAACCAGAGAAGGGGAGAGGTACACATCGGGAAAACGGATTCGGTTAATAAAAAATTACTAACAGGACGACTTACTTCTGAAGTTGTTGAAGCCGTCGCCTGACATTATTGCTCTCCTGCTTGGTAATGCTCCTCGTCACTGGCTAGGAGTAATAAAGAGAAGCTGCGCTTAAATTCTTTGAGAGTGTTGTGGTCAACCACAACGTTGTTTCGTGTAAATCAAAAGGCGATCGCCCACCTGGAAAGTATGCGATCGCCTTTTATCCAAATCAATGGAGATTTTCATTATGGCTTACATAACCCAAACACAGCAAGCATTAGATCAACAAGCGATTGCCCAACAGGAACTCGATAGTCTTCTTGAAGCCCAGGCGCAAACTGTAGCCCCATCAAAAGACCCATTGACCGACCGTGATCGCACGATCATTGCAACCATCGTCAACCAGTCCGATTATCCCCACGATTGCCAGCCGCAGAATGTAGTCACCATCTGGATTAACGAGGATAATATCGTGTGGGTGAAGATGACCCACGGTTTCGCTCGTTTCAACAAAGAACCGTTTAAGGCAGCAGTGGCGCAGGTCAAAGCAAGCCTACCTGAAACACCACGAGAACGCAACGAACGATTAAGCGCGGAACTCGAAACAGCTTGTAGTAAGTTCGGGCTGTGGCATGGACAGGTTGACTGGTTGTCATTTAGCACGAAAGTCTTTCGAGGCAAAGATTTAGTGGGCTTCGTCGGATGTACTGACGAGGGTTGGTACGGCAGACGTTATCAATACAGCCCCAACCAACAAGCTGATAGTGCAGAAGCAGCACTGACATCATTAAGAGTGCGGGTGGCAGTAGCGGCGTAGTTTTATACACAAAAAGGCGATTGCATACCAAGAGAATTGCAATCGCCTGTGAACCAAGTAATCGCTCACAACTGAATAATGGCATATCATACAGCAAATAGGCACTTATTTGAAGAAGATGGGGTAGAAGAATCTCAGGACAAGATTCTGCTGCCCCCAAGCGATCCTGATGCAGAGGTGTTGCAGGTTTCAGGTTATAAACTGGTGTATGTGAAAGGCGCTTGTCCGAAGATATACCGCGTATACAGGGATGATTCAATGGTCAGCACCCCGCACTGAAGTAACGGGGCTTCATGCCTCAACTTCAGTTAGCTGACCAGCCTTAGTTTCACTGACTACGTTTTTAAGGTTATGACACCGACGAATACTTTCCAGTTTGTCGCTCTGTCGTCAGTCGTTAAACAGCTTTACGAGGGGTAAGGCAGTGCGGCTGACCTAACAAGCCTTGAAAACATTGGCGAGGAACACGTTACCCGTTTTACGGAGATTTCCAATGTCCAACTTTGTCTTTGTTCTTGATACCGACAGACGACCGCTAAACCCAACTCATCCGGGTGCAGCGCGTCATCTGCTCAATACTGGAAAAGCTGCGGTATTTCGTCGTTATCCGTTTACCATCATCCTGAAAGAAGCTTGTCCCGACGTGCCCGTACAAGATTTAGAACTCAAACTAGATCCAGGCTCAAAGGTTACGGGCATCGCAATTAAGCAAGGCAACAAAGTCATCTTTGGAGCCGAACTGCAACATCGGGGACAACAAATTAAGAATGCGCTGCTATCTCGTCGCCAATTGCGACGAAGTAGACGGAATCGCAAAACTCGCTATCGGCAGGCGAGGTTTCTCAATCGCACCCGTCCTGATGGCTGGCTGGCTCCGAGTCTTCAGCATCGGGTTGATACCATTCTCACCTGGGTTAACCGACTCCGTAGGTTTGCACCAATTAGCAGTATTACTCAAGAGTTGGTGCGGTTTGACCCGCAACTGATGCAGAACCCTGAGATTTCAGGCGTTCAATATCAGCAGGGAGAGTTGCAAGGATACGAAGTGAGAGAGTACCTTCTGGAAAAATGGAATCGGAGATGTGCTTATTGCTCAATCGAGAACGTCCCTTTTGAGATTGAACACATTCAACCCAAATCAAGGGGCGGTTCTGATCGAGTTTCTAACCTTACGATTGCTTGCCATGCCTGCAATCAAAGCAAAGGGAATCAAGATATACGAGATTTTCTTTTCTGCAAACCTGATTTACTCAATCGTATTCTCAAGCAGGCAAAATCCCCACTCAAAGACGCTGCCGCCGTTAATTCAACCCGTTGGGCATTGTTTCACGCGTTGAAAGAAACAGGCTTGCTAGTCACAACTGGGACAGGCGGACAAACCAAGTTCAATCGCACTCGATTATATCTGCCTAAATCTCATTGGCTAGATGCGGCTTGTGTCGGTCAAGTCGAATCGCTTGAAGTGTTGACCTCAAATCCGTTGCTGATTACGGCAAAAGGACACGGAACGCGGCAGATGTGCGGCACTGACAAGTTTGGATTTCCAAATAGACATCGCACTAACCAGAAAAGCTGGTTTGGCTTTCAGACGGGCGACTTAGTACGCGCTGTTGTTGCGTCAGGTAAATTTGCAGGGCGATGGGTAGGGCGAATCAGTGTTCGTTCTCGACCGAGTTTTAAGCTAGCGTCCAGCAAGATTTTCGATGTTCATCCAAGATATCTACAGGTGATTCACCATGCTGATGGTTATAGCTATACAGCTTAGGCGACTAAAGTCGCTGTTCGTTTTTCCTCCTTACTCTAAAGAGACAAGGCTCCCAAACTTATCAAGAGTTTTATGTGGGTTTGGTGTTTCAGCACATCACCCATTGGTCAAATGAAGTGGGCGAAATCAGGTACGCCAAACCAGGGGATGCAGTAGTCGGGCTGGAGGATTTGGAACTGGAAGCGGCTTAATCTTGATTGTCGGGTTCTTGCTGTTGCAACTGTTGCACCATTTCTACTGATAATCCAGTTATCCGTGCGATTGCGTCAACAGTCATGCCTTCTGCTAGCAAGTTGAGGGCAATTTGACGAGCCTTTTGTTGACTTCCTTCTTCTCGCCCTTCTTCTTTACCTTCGCTCAGAATTGACTGATAAATGATTGATTCGCGCATAATGTCCTTCCTGAATAAACGCCCAATTACTTCTTGTTCTAATACTAACCCAGCCAGAATTGCGGCAGCAGCAGAAATATTACTTTGTGTCCTTCTTTCACTAATTTTATCAACAGAGTTAGCCACTTGTTGTAGTGTACTAGCCTTGTCGTTGGTCGCACTTAATACAGCAAATGGCAATAATCCTGGGGTGTTCAGGAATATTTCTAGTGGTTGTTCCCACAGGCGAATTACTGAAAATTCATGCCGCATTTTTTCTGTTGTAAATGTGGTTTGATGCACTTTGTTAGATGTAGTTTCATCTAAATAAATCACAACCTGATGTATTTGTTTATTGGGAAAACGACGATATATCCGCAAATAATAATCAGCCATCCGAAATGACATATTTTCATCAGGCTCAGTCTGAAACTCTATATGTAGAACAACCTCATCTGATTGCAGCAAAATTAAAGAATCAGCACGAATTGGTTCTATTGATAATTCTGTTGGGCTTAACTTAGTCAAAGTTATTGGTTCTCCTAATAACCAAGTGGCGAAATCAGGAGAATACAGTTCAGCAATGAATTTACAAGTGTTATCAAACATTGCTCATAAATTAGTGGAGTTATTTGGTGAAGTTTTTGATTTTCTTCTCATTGACTATTGTATGAAAAACTGAAGAATAAAACCATGCCTAAAAAACAAAACTGCTCTGAATTAACAGCAGTTAATTTGCTGTGTTCGTTTATCGCTGATAAGTTTGATTGTGAGTTCACACAACTTTTTTGCTAATTGATAAGAATGCAATTGAAGAGACAAAAGATGATACAAGATTTTCGATTACAGCCAAACATTAGTATTTGGCATGACGGCGAAAGCTTCAAAGCTCAGGTTTGTTGGGATAATACAGATACTTCAAAGCCAGAATTATCTGCTATAACCGAGACACATTTAGCTGCAATAATTGCAAATGTAATTCAAACATACATTGTTGAAGAGATTGAATACAACTTATTTGTCAACTAGAACAAACAAAGGAAAAGTATTAAATATTATGAAAACCAAACTCGAAAATATCGATCTTTATTCTCCTAGCTTAACATTGGATACCCTCTTCGTTTGGAAAGGTGGGGGGCATGAATTACATCAAAGGAATCCCAAGTGTTGGGATAGTAAATGTCGGCTGCGGATTTATCAAGCTTATTTAATGCCAAATATAATAATCTGTTCAGATTTAGACGAATCAGACACGGGTACAAGTATCACAAATTCTGTAGAGAATCTTGCTACTTTAATTTGGCAGAAATATAGCAAAGAAGAATTGTCACCTAGTTCTGGACATTTGGGAAATCAATTCGTCTTTATTGAGCATTATCCCTACCATAATAAAGAAGACTGGGATGATAAAGAAGAAACATTTTGTTTAGTGCAGTTTAACTGGGATGGACAGAGATTTTCAAAACCCCGACGGAGTCCTCTGACATCTAATGCTGTGTTTGCGCTGATTAATCAGCCTCCAAGTAAGTAAGTAAGTGAGTGGAGGCACTCACGACCAATAAATAGTAAAGCAATTCCCGTATCATACATTACAGTTCATACTGGTAACATGACCCGTAAACCTCACGATCAATTTGCAAAGCAGTTTTTAGAGGAGCTATTGTCGCCTTTGGGTAAGGTGGAACCGAACAAGGAAGTCATAGATGAAGCACGTTTTGTAGATGTGTTGTTTTCACCAGCACCTCAAGCTCAAGCGCCAAATCTAGGACTACTTGGAAGGATTGCACTGCTAAATACGGCTTTACTAGAGCCGTTCCGCAATCAACCCAGCAGAACAGAAGTACGCAACTGCTTAACAAAGCTGTTCACGGTGATTGCAGACTCACAACGTAAAGCTAAAAGAGAGGACACAACTATACCAGAGGATGATCTAGCGCGGTTGTGGATTTTATCGCCGTCAGCTTCCCCAGGACTATTGGAAAGTTTTGGGGCTAAACTAGACTTAGAAACTTGGATGATCGGGGTGTACTTTCTGCCAGATTCTTTTAGAACGGCAATACTGGCGATTAACCAGTTACCTGTTACGGATGAAACCCTTTGGTTAAGGATTTTAGGTAAAGGACAAACGCAACGCCAAGCTGTGAATGAATTGTTGGCACTTCCTGAAAGTAATTTGTTACGACAAAATACTTTAAAGTTAATTACAAACTGGCGCATTGTTTTAATTCAACAAACAGACAATTTAACTGAAGATGAGCAGGAATTGATTATGAACTTGTCGCAAGCCTATCAGCAATGGGAAGATACTACTAAACAACAGGCAAGATTAGAAGGACAGCGCCAAGTTGTAGAGAATTTGTTGAGATACAGGTTTGGTTCTGTGGACGAAGAATTGTCAAGAATTGTCGATAGTTTATTACAGCTACCTCCAGAAGAGTTTACGCCTTTGTGCTTGCAATTAACTCGTGAAGAACTATTAACTAGGTTCTAAATTGCGGGATAGTAAAAGTAATCCCGAAGTCATTACAACTTATCAAAAAATTATCAAGCACTTTGTTAACAGCAGAGCGCTTCTTTTTATGTCTAAAAAATTGAAGGATAAAACCATGCCTAAAAAACAAAATTGCTCTGAATTAACAGCAGCCAGTCTACTGCATTTGCTTCGATGTCGTGGTGATTATAGCTAAAAAATTAGGAGTCAGAAAAATTGAAAAATCAAGAAATAACTTAATGGATGTATCAATCATCTGGGATTAGTTCACTCATTCTGACTTCTGAGTACTGGCTCGTGACTTCTAATTAGAAAAGCTGCGCTTGGAATATTTGAGATTAGGTAAATCATTTAATTGGTAAAATCATGACAATTACACTAGACACATTCAAATCCCCTGAGTTTCGTGGTAGTTTCTCTAAATTGCCTATCTGTCAATTATTGAATGGGAAAAATATCTTATTCATCAAGTCAGATAATATTAAACTATCAGGTTGGATTAAGCGAGGAGAAGTTGAGAATTTAATAACTCAATTGCAAGCCACGCCCAAAGGAAAGAAATTTACATTACCTGAAGGATACGATGTTGCTTGTGGTATTCCATTTATTCACACTTACCGCAATGGAAATAGTGAATCAGGATTAGCTTTTGAATGTCCCAGACTTCATGTTTTAGCTTCTAGTCCTAGAATGATTGAGGTAAACGACAAAGGTGCTGAAGCCGGGATTGGACGCAAGGGAGACATCCTTGGTAACTTTGAGACTTGGCACGGTCAATCAGTTAGGGAATCACACCCGAAAGAGTTCACTACGTTACGGACATTACATCTAATTTATTTGGTTGATACAAACGGTAACTTTCTCCACAAAGTTCCTTTAGTCTTGACAGTTCATGGTGGTGCTGCGGCATTCTTTGGGCAACAGTTAGAGAATTTCTACAAGCTTGTGGAGATAGCTTACTCTGACTCTCAAGGTGATTCATTTTATACCTTAAACGAGCAAGCAAGAGCCGTTACTATATTTCAGCCAACATTTGATACAGAACTTGTTGGTAGTGAAGCTCGTGCTGAAGTTTGCGCTGTCGTGGGATTTAATGAGCCAACAGCAGAGAATGTTCAAGAGTTTTTTAATCTTGCCAATGCTGAGAAGATTTGGGGAACACAGCGGTCATTATCGGGATTTGCTTCTAGGTATTTGAAGCAGTTTGAGAAGTTTCATCAGATTGCGCCTGGGGTAGAAGTTGATGAGTTTCCAGAAGAACAATTTGGTAAAACTATGCCGATGAATCAAGTTGATGAGATAGAAGATAATGACCCCGATAATTTCTAGCTAATGCTAAGTAATTCGTAATTACTTGTTTAATTACGAATTACTTCAACACAGAGTTAATTGTGCAAAAGGATAATTATGTTTGAAACTCATACTACCAAAGATGGTCAATCAATGCTTATCTGCCAAATGGAGGATAGACATTTAAGCAATACAATCAAGTCGTTCTGCCGTGAGATAGAAAAGTGTCGCAAGATATTAACTCAACCCACCGCCGAAAATCAGTTGATTGCAGTTTTTAATCCTACATACAGTCAAGCTAACCTCAAATCACAAGCTGAAAAGCAACTAAAAAACTATCACCAAAAATTGCAGCCTTATTTAGCAGAAGCTTTCTTGCGGAGATTGAATTTAGTTAACGAGGTGCGTATAGCTTACGGCAGAACAGAACGAGTTTTTAATTCATTCAATATAATTCTTGAGTTGCCTGTTGACAATGATGATGATTACGAAGACGAGATCGACGGTGAATCTGATGATTCTCATCCTGGTCATTCATTTCATTACAGTGACAGTTAAAACTTGAGATTTAAGAAAGGCAGGTTATCGCTGCTTTTCTTTTTCAACAATTAATAGGAGAAAAACAATGTCTAACGATACAACAGAAAAACTACATTACGATTACGCACGGGAAGAAAAGGAAGCAGAAAGCTGGCTTTGGATAGCCCGGATGAGTGAGCCAGGATTACCTGAGCCTGACTGTTATTCGTTGCTTTTTAGTGCCGACGGGAAAGAAGCGGTAACGCTAATCAATAACTTTCAATTATTATCTGGTATTAAGGCACAAGAGTATGCCAAAAAGTTAGCTTTTGGATGATTGTTTGTCAAGAAAGGTAGCTTCAAACTGCTTTTCTTTTTTTTCACACGTATTAAGGAACCAACATGACTAGTAAAGAACTTATTCAAGTTACACAAAAAAGACAAATTGAGTACAGAGAGCAAAGGAGAATAATTGTGCGTGATCGACGTACCATCAAACGTCACAAAATACTCAAGGTTATCGACAAAACCATAGAAGCAATATTGATTGGATCATTGCTGACGACTGGTTTTTTAGGGGTAGCAGCGTTGGGCTGTTACGGGATTGCGATTATCGACGCGAACTCGGAACCGACGATACTTCGCTTACATGATTGGAAGGCGCAGACAAATGTTTGTCTGGGAGGAATGACAGTAGCATTTTCAGTATTTTTAGGGAGTGCAATTCTAGGCGGAATGTTGAGCGATGATGTTGATTATAAATAGGAAGAAGAAATGCTAAACCTGAAATATCTCAACATTTGTGCTGGAGTGCTAGGACTGACAGCAGCAATCATCGGAGGCACGATTTTATTTAGAGGGGCGAGTGCTAAAAGTTTATTCACTGGTTCTTGCTTGTTTTCCGGTGGAAGTCTTGTCGTTGTAACAAGTCTGTATCGAAGACAGATCGACAAAGAAATCGAATTGGACATTGACCAAATATTAGAAAAAAGACGCAAGGCAGTTCCCAAAACTTGCAGGGGGTGCAAGAACTATCACGGTGTTAAATATGGGGGAGTGATGCTAGTGTGTGCAATTCATACAAATGGCGTAGATGGCGATTATTGCCCAGATTTTGAAAGTTTCAGTCAGAAAGGGGGAACGAAATGGAAATAATACTAACCACAGCAGAAATTAGAGCAATTCTCAAGGGCTGTCAACAAACTTTGAGGCTGATTAGAAGTACTACAGAGTATCGGCAGATCGAACGTTGCGAGTACTTTTCAACGACAAATGAGGTTGTGCTTGGGGATGCGATTAGCGTTCTTAATGAGATAGACGAGGCAATTGAAAAGTACCAATCTATCACACAACAAGTGAAGGTCTAGATGGAGCAACAAATCACAGAAGCACTGGGTCTGGGTAGTCCTCAACTGCAACCGGAACCAAGACCGGAGCCAATGCCGCAGGTCGCTACATCTATCTACGATTTTGCGAAAGTATTGGCGGAAAACGAACCACCGAAAAAGTCAAAGTAAACTTACAAAAGAGAAGACTGTGACATTAGCTTTAGACAAACCTACAAAAAGCAAGGAATCTACTCTAACAAAAGCATTGCGAGAAGTAGATCAACTAAAGTTCAAGATTCACGAATTAGAGAATCAGCATCAAGATTATGTGCGATCGCAGCAGGATCTGATTACTGTAATTGCCGAAATTTGCCCCTCTTTGATACAAGAAGTTGAAGCCCTTCGTATTCTGATATACAAAGGCGAGGCGGATTGTCGGCGGTACTTGCGTTCATTGTTAATTAATCAGAGGAAAGTGAGTTAAGTGGGGAATGATGTTGCGTTGACTACGGGCAAGCTCTATCTATTCCGTGGTGTGCAATTGCGCTATAGCCACGAGCGTCAACATCCAGAGCAAGCCCGATATGTATTCACGGATTCCAAAGGGCAGCGGCGGGAGTTAAGAGCGCAAATTGTGCGGCGGGAAGTTCAGGAGATTCGGGAGTTTGGCGCAGGGTTGTATCTGGGTCAGATTCTGGACAAGAAGAAGATGCAACAACCAGCAGTCAAACTAAACAGATAAAGCAGATGGAAACCTCAAAAATCATTACTATTCCGAATCACTGGACATCCCCAAAATATTCATTAGGGCAACACACCAAACAGGGAATAATCGTTGGGGTTCAGTATTACCTATTTGAAAACTTGCTAGCTCCTGAGCGTGATGGTTCATGGCGATATGCGGTGTTAGTTAGCAGTGAAGACGAACAGGTGGATTACATACCGGAGTCTCAGATTCGATTACTTTCATCTCCAGAATTGCGCTTAGAGATGGAAAGTGAGATTGACTTTTGTCAGCGCAAAATTCAGAACCTTCAACAGCATTTAGAGACGATGTGAAAATTAGCCGATTAATCAAAAATAGCCCCATCAGCCGTTTTTCCAATTCTTGTCCCAGGTGTGCCGCTTTGAGTTGTGACATCTCTAATCCATGCTAGGAGTGAATTGTAGGCATTTTTTGTTAGACCAAATTAGTACTTGAAAATGAAAGCGGCACGGAAAGCGGCCAAAAAAGGGATAAAAATAGCTCTAACTGTTGCGATGAGAGAGTTTGAGAAAATAGGGGCTGTGACACTAGAAATATAAGGGTTTCAAGAAAAGCGGCACACTGTCACAACGAGAGAATCAGAGTTTTGGGCGATAAAAAATGTCACGGCACACTAAATTTGTGACATTTGAATTTAAAAACAAAAAAAAGGAGCGATTGCCCCTAGTCGTTCGTTTTTTGTAGTGTTTAAGCCGCAGCCAATCGTATCCATTGCTCAACTTCTGGGCGAGTTAACCGTTTAGAAGCCTTAAATGCAACTTGCTGTTTTTGCGCCCAACGGTAAAGTGTTCTAAGTGTGACTTGTTTGCCTGTGACTCTAAGAATAATTTCTGGTAAGTCTTTTCCGACTGCGTTGGTGAAACAAGCGTTATAAATGGCTTCAGCTAAATGCAATTCAGCATAAGGATTACCTGAGAGCTTGAACTTAATTTGAAACAGTGTAATTTTTTTATTAGGCTCAAGCTTTTTCATATAAGCCAAAGTCAAAAGCCATAATGCTTGCTGCTTTTCAACTTCACGAGCATATTGTTGAACCTCACATAACCTTAACCATTTACGCCAAGTACGCTCTGCTATAGGACGGCAGTGAACTTGTTCGCAAGAGGTTTTTAGCCAGTCTAAAGGATATTTTTCCATCGTCACCTAGCTTGTCTCATCGGGTGGTAAAGCTGATTCATCTACTAAAAAGTTGTCCCAATCAACAGCATCAACCTCAAAAACATCATCTAATCCGTTGTTAGTGAGTATGTCTGTAATCAATTCTTTGACAGTACGTTGATTGATTGCAGCTTCTTGACGTAAATCCTGACAAACTTCTTCCCAGTTTCCGTCATTGGAAACTCGATCAATCAAAATTGCTTCGGCCATTCGGGTTTTACTAACTCCTCTAGTGTGACCCCAGAGAATCAAGCGAATTTCTTTGACTAAGGGGAGGTTAACTGAGAATCTTCTATCGCGCTTATTAGCCATAAATAGGATGCCAAAATGATTCCATAATTATAAGTTTTCGCGTCACATTCTTTAATTCTAAGGTAATAGATGCCACATAGATGCTAAAATAACACCAATCATTGTATTAATGGAAGCATATTATGGAGAAAATTGAGCAACTTTTACAGCCTTACAACATTGAAGTAAGTGTTGAAGAAGTTACTAAGCTCTGCGCTCAAGTTGATGCAGACATTGAGCAGTTGACTGATACTCAAGCACAAGCGATCGCACAGCATATTATTGAGCAGCGTTCATCCTCTGGGAAATTAGCCACCAATAGCAAGTCTAAGAATGGCAATGGGAAATTAGGCAAAAACTCCCCGCGCCGTAAATCCGTTCCGCCATTGCAAGGAGCGATCGCTAAAGCGTCCCAAGTTTCTAATCAAGAAATTCAATCTTTGGAGGATGTTCTAAACGTAGGGATTGACGCTTATACGACTGATAAAGCAGACCGGGTGCAACGCGAAAAAGTTGGGTCAAGCAGGGTAAAGTCTAGCAGTCAAAATGGAATCACAAAAAGTTGACCAACTTCCCGCAGCCCATTGACATCGAGCGTGCAATATTGCTTCAGCATTTTCTAGCAACCAGAACTTGCCATTACCTTTAAGCCGTAGATTGACCACTTGGCGAATTAAACTCTCGATGGCACCACTGCCAATAGGCATCTTCATTGCCGCTAGTTGAGAATAGCTCAATCGCCCTTGTTCAGAGGATTTTTGGAGATACCGAATTTGTGAGTTCATGATTGAGCGTTGCTCATGACTGGCATTTTGACTCAAAACCTGCATTTGTTGAATCAACTCCTGTGCTTGTCCTCTTTTGAGAGTAGAGCGTGCAGTTTTAAACCAAGCAATTCGTTCTTTTGGTTGAGTAAAAGCAGTGTCGGCAAACGATTGTAAATATTCTGTGGCATGGTAGAAGTCAAGTAACTGGTGTATGGATTCTGGTGGACAACCCAGACGTTGCAGTAACGGTGGAATGTGTTTCCAAATCCACTCAGCCCCGTCCGCAATTAGTAACACTTGAGATGCGAGATTAATTCCTAAACGTACCAGATGCATTTCTAATAGTGACAAAAAGGGCTGAAGTTTACCATAGGTACCATCGTTAGTTACAGGAATCTCAGTAGTATTAATGCGTTTGCCATGTTGGTCTACTGCATAAATAGTCAGTAGTTTCGGTTCCGTCCATTCACCTTGATAACCATGACGATGACTATGCTGACGACGTTTACCCGCCTTGTTTTTCCGAATTCAAGTCCGTCCTCCATCTACAGAAACTACTACTCGATGGGCTTTTAAGACAGGTGTAGTTTCTAAAGTTCCTTGTTTTAATTGGAACAATTGAGAGTCACGCACACTCAATCCCTGTTTGTTGAAATGATAAGTTAGACGCTCAATTCGTTTAATGCTGATGCTTATTCCCCAATCTTGAAGTACTTGGCCAGCGATCGCAAATGAACCACTTACTGACCCGATTTCTGCCACAGTAGACCAAACTAAAGGCGTGATCCCTTCTTCCATGCTTAACCATCTTAAAAACGGACAAAACCCCTGTCCTCTGGTTTTTCGGTGTTTAGAGTTTGGTTTCTTTGACCGTTCTACCACATATGGTAATCGCAGAGATACTGCGACATTACCTAAACATAAGACTTGTCGTTCAACTCGCCCGTTCCCCTGGCTTTTAGGGTGTCGCCATCCCTGGGTTTGTTTTTTCGCCGTCTTTACTGCTTCAGGTGATTGTGACAAATTGTGCAACAGCAAAGCAATACATTCTCCCGCCAATATTAAAGCCGCTTGTCTAATTTTCTGTTCTTTCTCACGTAATGTCCGCCCATCCCATTGGGAAATATCAGACATTGAAATTAGCTCAGTAATTGTTTGAGAAAAATTTTTCAGGGATTGAGCTAGGTCTAGTGTTGCGGGTATAGTGTTATTACTTTTCAATGTAGGAAACTCCTGGTTGCTTGGGTATCAGCCCAAACATCTTGTCCAGGCATCCTACTTTTTTTTGTGCCTTTCACGCTACCCTTCATTACCCAACTTTTTCGCGTTGCACCCAGCAGACCAGTTGTTGTCAACGATTCGGAATGCGCCCAAGGAGGTGGTGAGTAAATTTGTAGAAAGAGCGATGGAGGAGGAAGCGGATGTAGAAGGCTTTCGTGAAGTCGGTGAACAACTCGTTGCGGGTATTTTCAGCATTAGCGCAACAAATGCAGCCGAGTAAATTGATATCAATAGCAGCAGTAGCAAATATGTTGCTGCTCACTATCATTTTGGTAGTGACGATATATGGAGCAGCAAACAGAATGGACAAAGCCAAGGATCAACATCCAACTGAAGACAGATGGAGAGTTGAATCTGTCAGGGATATCAGAAAACCTCAGTTACGAAGAGTTTCTGATAGTCCAGCAACTGATTGATCAATCAAAACAGCGATCCCAAAATGCCAGCAGAGTTCAAGAATTAATGCAGCGAGGGATGATGGCTCAAACAGCGATCGCTGCTTTTAGTGTATTGATGTTTTCGTTCATGGGGATATACGGCTTAACCCGTTTTATTGGTTCACAAGTAAAACAAGTAGAGGAGAGTTATAGCAATTGTTAGGGAAGTGGCTCCCCGGTTTATTCGGTAGTAAAAATGACGGTGTAGTATCAACAGACTTGAGAGTTGGTGATGCTACCCAAATAGAGGGAAATATCCCAGGAACAATTCGAGATCGCTACAGCTTACCAGCTTATGCCACAGCACAGCAGGTATTGGATGAGGCAGAAGTAGCGGGAACCTTAAAAGCACAGAAATGGTTGCATACAAAGTTTTCTCGGCACAAACTTAAACAGATGCAATCATTAGCTGAGATGTATAAAAACCAACTGACATATTCTCAAGAAGCGATGAATGTCGAAGAGGATTTGCAGCGAACCAGGGCATTACATGGGGAAGCGGTGATTCGTCATGCGTTTGGTTCCCAAGAACAACAACGGCAACTTGGGGGATATGAAAAGGCATTTGATGAAGTAGGAGATTCGTTTAGATTTTAGGAGGTAATATGTTACGTAAGAAATTTGGAGATTACATCAGAATATGCGCCAATAGTGGCAGTTTGTTACCTTACATTGCACAACAGGATAGTCCAGAAAAAAGCAGAGCTTACGAAAGATTTAGGCTATTAAATGCCGTTGCTGAGATTTTTTATCCTTGGAACGAGTACGAGGACGACAACTGTGAATATTAAATTATCCTTTGTAGGCTATGCGGTTTGCGGGATTGGCTTATCCATGTTTATGGGATATTTATCAGTTGCCAGTCCTATTAGTCGCTTCGTGTTGTGGATTATTGGGATGGTCTGCATTTGCTGTATAGCTTTGGGACTGTTCAACTTTGCAGGGCTTGTTGGTAAAGGGTATAGCTTCAATCGTAAGACGTTCATGATTGGGTTAATGCCTGGGGTGATCTTTGCATTTATATTTCTCATGTTAGTTAGTGCAGGAGTTTCCTTGGGGGTTAGGTGATGACGTTTGAATTAGAGAGGATAACATCAAGTCCTGTAATCAATGCAGAGCGAACCATTCTTTGTTCTTTGGGAGTATCAGCGCTAATGTGCTTGTCTGCTCCCTTTTTCTTGAATACTGACAAAGTAACAACAGGGATACTGCTTTGTGCTGGAACTATAACTGCTGGTTTGTTTGGAGTATCTGCTCAAATCAGCGAAAGTAAACAAAAGATTTATCGGGCTTTAGAAGAGGCTGATTTAAAATCCTTGAAACAAACTTTGCAAGGTGAAGCAGCTTACGATTATGTCACTACTGCGATCGCTGCCAAACGGCGAGTAGCAGATTTTGTCAATCGTCTACCTGTGCAAGAACGTCCTCGCTGGATTGCGGAGTACGGTTTGCAAGGATTGGTAACGCTACCAGAACCACCAGCACGACAGTTGCCACCACGCCCTGGTATTCCTAATCCTGATATTGCAGATATTGATGAAGAGTCAGTACAGTCGGTAATCAACCCTGGTGCATTGCAAGTTTTACAAGCTTTTGCTGCCAATTATTCTGAATATATTCGTTTGGATGCTGCTTGGCTAAATGAATTATGTGATGCAGCATCCAATCAGGATATGACAAAACGCAGCAACCATCATTTTTATCTATCAGGAGGAACCCAATCTGGTAAGTCTACTTTAGCGGGTATCATTATTAACAAGATTGCTGCCAAGTCTCAAGCTCCAGCAATTGTGATTGGTAGCGATCCTAAAGATGAAGTGACACGCTGGCTGTGCAAGTTTACTCGTAAATTCGATGGCATGAAAACTTTGTCGAGTTGGATTACCTTTGCTACTTCGCAAATTGACAAGCAAAAGGCAAGGGTCGCTGCTGTTGGTGGTGATTGTCACGGAGTCCCGGAATTATTTCTTGCCCAGGATGAAGTAGATAGTGTTTATGGTGGTGGCAAAGGACTTCCAGGAATGGTTGATACTGACACTGCCAAAGACCTGCAAGGATTCTGGAACTATATCATTAAATTTACCGCTGGACTTAAAGGCCACGGGGTATTCATGGGCCAGTCTCCATTGTCTGGAGAAACAGGATTTAGTCGTCCATCTCTGAAAAACGTTTGTTTTATTGCCACAGGACAGACATCCTCTTATATTCTTGAGCATCCCCAAGATTTTGTAAATGTCAAGAAAGAGATTTTGGAGATGTTACGTCAAGCTTGCGAACTCTTGGATAAAGCTGGTATACGTTATGCCTTAGTAATTCCAACTCGTGGTAATCCCTTTGTTGCTCTAATTCCTGAATTTGATATCAAAGGAATGGAGCAAAAGCAGGATAAAGACAAGACTGATTTTAAAAGTGCTACACCTACACAAAATAACCCACACCAGCATGTTGATTGGTATGAAGAAATTAGAAAATGGGCAACCGAATTAGGCAGAAAACCTCAGTATCAAGAACTAAAACAGAAGTGGCAGGAGCTAACGGGGCAAGAATTAAACGAAAAAGGCGTGACTCTACTACAAGAATTTCTCGGCTACCCGGACAATTAGATTGGGATGCCAGATATGGCAACATCAAAAAGTACAAGAAACAAGTAGCCATTGCACACCGAAAGCATAGACAAGCTCACAGTAAATGCTGTTGTTGTTTAGTAGATAAAGCTACGCAAATGCACCACACAGAGTACCGAAAGCAGGAAAAGCTAGGGGTTAACTGGTTTCCATTGTGTGATGGTTGTCATCATGCAATAGCACATTCAAAAATCAACTGGGTTAAAAGTAAAATCAATCCAGTTTGGAATAATTGAAATACGCCAGAGTTTATTAAGCGATTACAGCTTGGGTTTCAATTATTATATGGAGGTATTATTTGGTGATTAAGTTTTTAATTAGGTTATTGCCTGATTCAATTCTTGAGTTGGTGAATGCTTTTTCATTAGCAGAATTAGACAAGCGAAAATTAATCATCTGGGCAGAAGATGTACCCACTATAGAACCAGAAGTTGAATATTTGGCATTTAATTTAGCTTCTCATTTTACTGAATTAACATCTGAGAATATGCCAGAGATTTTGAAAATAATTGCTGAAATTTATACAAAATATGGTGATTGTTTGGCTTTCACCTATTTGATGGAAATTTCTGCTGAGTACTTTGGATTAATTGAAGAGGCGGAAAATGTATAACGATTATGATGGCTTGAGTTTTAATCAGCACCTACAACTAACAGAAGAGCAAATCAGGCGACGGCATCAGCAACGAATGTTCATGCGAAGGAATGCTGAATTGTTACAGCAAGAGTTAGAGATAGAAGCAGAATTGCTTGAAGAAAATCCTGAACTGGCGCAAGTGATTCATGAGCTAAATACGTTAGAAATTCAAGCCGGACAGCAAGGATTAAGGGGCGCTGTTCAGGGTAAATCGTCGCCAAAGTCTCGAAGTTTGTGGAGTGGTTTCTTTCCAGGATCATGAGAAATCATGATATCTTTGCTAACCTAACTTCACTAGTTAAACAAGTGGCTCAAGTTGGAATTGGGCTTTTAATAATGCTGCTGATAACTAAAGGTCGTCTATCAGGCTTTGTAGTTGGTTCGACTGTCTGTTTGAGTATTATTTTTGTTGCCTGAAGTGAAAACAATAAAAAGGGGAAATCATGGATTCAGAACAAGACTTTTTATTCTGTAACGAAAGGATAGCTGATAGATTTAATCCCTTTTATGAAGGGGAATATCTCATAATCCAAACTTACCCTAGTGAGAAAAAATTAGTAATTAATAAGCGATGTTTGAACTACGAATCAGCTAAAGATCACTGCAATCTAGAGAACCTAGCTCACGACTATACCTCATTTGCAGTGAGAATTTTTCATGAAGGAAGGCTTTGGGATATTGACTTTTTGGGTAATCCGTCGAGGTTATCTAAACAGCAGGATTGGAAGATTGTCCAGGAATATTTAGATGTAGATTACGATGGGGAAACTAACGAAGCGCTTATATGTTCATGCAGCTATCCCTACATTGAGAGGTTGATAAACGATCGCTGGAGTTCTTTCACTTCTCTTTTTGATGACAAAGGGCGAAGTATTGAATATTGTCCCAACTGCAATGTTACATTAATCGAACAAGTTGACTGCGATGGAGACTTTAGTTTTTATGAACAACCTAGACCAGTTTCTTGTGTAGGTTGCGATAACTACCACGGTCAATTTTATGGAGAAAATTTGTTAACTTGTGCAATACATCCTCATGGATGGAATGATGATATTTGTCCTGATTTCTTTAACTAATAGTTTTTGGTTGCAATCATTAGCCACTCAAACTTTGGAAACAATTCATGATACTCATTGGGTAGTTAGGGTAGCAACTGCTGTTTCCCGCTAACCCTTTCGTGTGTGAAGAGTTTTTTAAGAAAGTTGTGCTAACCGCTTATGTTCTAGTAAACTTTACTAGAATAATGGCGCGAGAAAACCCTATGAGCGACACCAACAACTCAGCACCGCCAGGGAGAATTAACCCTATAGTATTGCCCTCTGTTTTGCTAGGCGATCGCGCTGCACTTCCATCTGTGCCAGCTATTTATTTTTGTATAGATGTATACGACAGAATTTTATACATAGATGCCACATTGAATCTAAATCAAAGGTGGATTGCTCATCAGCAACACGCTTCGCTTGCGGCAATCCTTGATGTTCGGATCGCGTGGTTGGTAGTAGATGAACCCGAAGTATTGCAGGGCATTAAGCAGACCATGATTGAATACTGGGAACCTAAACTTAATGACTGGCGGTATAAACTACAACTAATTCAAGATTTAAGTATTGATGGCTGGCATGATTTTCAAAAGGTAGATTTGCAAATTTGGGCAATGTATAGAGATGCAGTAATGCCTACGCCTGTACCAGCAGAAATTGATACGGCCTATCGTGATGTGATGCGGGAAAAGGTGAAGGAATTCAAAAAAGTTGAAGCCCAAGAGCGCCGCCAGCGACTAGAACAGCTACAAGCTCAGGTGGAGGATTTAGAAAATAATGGGTTTGTCCCGCCGCCCGGTTGCTACCTCAGTACTTATAAAGTCAAAAAAATTTATGGGGTTTATGAATATTGGAAGCTTTGGAGCCACAAGCCAGTATTCCCAGCGCGGATGAACCAAAAGCAAAAATCGTTCTGGTTGAGTCAGGGTAAAGATTACCAGAAGACTGGCAAAGTTAAAACCATGCACTTGGGCAAAGCCGACACCCTGACATATAACCTAGCCATCGAGGGTTTGCAGAAACGTAGACGCATTGAGGGGTTAAAACGAGAGATCGAGATTTTGCTGATGAGTTTGGATGATGGGTAAAGGCAGTATTTTCAGTTTGTGTTCTAGTAAGTCTTACTAGAACAATAAAGGTACTTGCCCTTGGAAACATAGAAAAAAGCTGTTAAGTGATTTTATTAGTGATTTTATTCTAGTAAGCTTTACTAGAACACGGACGATTTTCAACGGTTACAAACCCAGAAACTATTGCAGAAACTAATTCGTCGCTTCAATTCGTCTACCTCTCCCTTAGTAACAGCTGGTTTAGGTTGAGTAGGCTGGGTAGATAGAGAAAGAGAAACTGTTAGACGATTTTTTAAAGCATCCAACACAAACTCTTTGAGAGAAATACGCTCATCCTGCGCCCGTATTTTGACGGCTTCAAGTAATTCTTTCTCTCCCTCACCATTAAACTTAATGTTTAGTTGTGGTCTGCTCATGGGTAGACTAGCTAGACTTGTCTACCCAAATCATACATTACTGCGATCGCTCTGAGAACTATTAGCGATCGCCAACTTCTTAGCACAAGTAATACCGGGAGCAAAATAAGTTGGCGCAGAGATTTTTACCGCGTAAAAACTAGACGGTACAGTTTATTTTCGTAAACCCATATTTTGTTGAAGCGGAGTATGTATCATACTCTGTACCAATTTAATTATTTGAGATATTTGCTGTTTTAACAAAGCTTTTATACTACCTGCATTTTATATATTATTTATCAAATTATCTAAAGCCGTTTTTGCTACTAATTCTGCTCTAGAACTAGTTACTTTTTGATAGCGTAAGGTCGTTTGGATATTCTGATGTCCCATCAATGCCCGTAACTCCTCAATCCCCATGAGTCCCACCCGTTCTGTCGCAAAGGTATGGCGCAGGTCATGTAGTCGTATCCCTTCTAATTCGTCATTTTCCCCAATTGCTGCTTTCCAGTCTGCATTTACAGTTCGATAACTGACTGGAGTTATAACTTTGCTCTTTGGCTGTTGAGCCGTAAATAATGCTATTGAATCAGAATGACGATAATATTTTATATACTTATTTAAAGCTATTTCTGCATCTTCACTATAAAAACACCAACGTTGTTTGTTACCTTTACCCACGACTTGAAACTTACGTTGCTGTTGATTTATCTGCGATAGTTCCAGTGCTAGTAATTCCCCTACTCTAGCTCCGCTTCTATGTAACAGACGAGCGATCGCCTCTAACCGGGAATTAGCTTTTACGCTTGCATACATAGTTTCTAGCTGGGATGGTGTCAGATAGCGGATTATTTCATCTGTCTTGTGTTCCCCTCTTTCTCGTTCTGGTTTTCGCAAGCCCAGGCGACTAGCTGGGTTTGATTTAATGTAACTTTCTTCTACAGCAAAATTAAACAGAGCGCTGATTATTGCTTGATGACGATTATGGGTGGTATACCTTAATTCATCTAAACTTTGAAGATAATTTTTCAAGAGTTGACGATCTATCAATTCTATAGGTAATCTACCATGTTCTTTAAGCAAAGGTAGTAGCGTATATTCGTATGATTTAACTGTACTAGCTACTAATCCATTTCTGGTTAAAAATGCTGTAGCTACTTGTGCTAAAGTAATTGTCAATTTGCACCTCTTAATTATAGTAAAAGTATAATGTATGATTTAGATTAATAAAGTTGTTTTTACTGTTATATACATATTTAATTACATACTATACTCATGGATAATACCCCAAAACCTCAAGAATCATTGGCAGAATACGTCAAAAGAATACGTGCCAGCTTGGGCATGAGTCAAACTGAACTGGCACTTAAAGCTGGGATTCATCTTCAAAGCTTGGGTAAGATTGAACGCGCTATGACTACCAAGCTTAATAGTAAAAGTCAGCGTGGGTTAGCTGTAGCTTTGCAGGTTCCTAGCGAATATCTTGATGCTGTTGTTCGTGGTATACCTTTAGGTGCATCCGATTCTCTCAAGTTCTGTCCTCACTGTTGGCAGGCTGGAACAGCACCTGAAGAAATCTGGCTGTTGCCACGATCTCAGTTTTGTTTTCTGTGCGGTAATGGCTTACGTAATAGTTGCTCTCAGTGTCATGAACCAATTACGTCTTTAAAATTTAGATTTTGTCCTTACTGTGGTTTTCCTTACAAAGGACTTCAGAAACAGGATGTGACTTGAAGGAGATTTTGAATATGTTGTCCAACTTTACCTAACAAAAGTGGATGTCCAAGTTTACTATAAAAAAGTTAATTAACTATAATCCATCCGTTTTCTGCTGAAATTTCTAATTATGCTCTTCCCCATTTTGGAGATTTTTAGATGACATACACTCCACCTAAAATACTCAGCTTCGAGGAATTCATCACTGAATATGGAGATAATACACGCTACGAACTAATTGACGGAGAACTAAGAGACATGGAACCGACAGGCCCTCATGAAGCTGTGGCTGGTACTATCGCAGGTCGAATCTATGTCGAAATTTTTCATTCTCAGTTCAACTGGACAGTGCCGAAAACTTGTTTAATTAAACCTCCTGCGGCTGAAGCTACAGCTTTACGTCCTGATGTGATTGTTTTAGATCAAGAACAATTAAGTAATGAACCACTTTGGCAAAAAGAACCTATTATTTGTAACGGTAGCACTATTAAGCTTGTTGCTGAAGTTGTCAGTACAAATTGGCAAGATGACTATGCCAGAAAAGTGGAAGAATATGCTTTTCTTAACATCCCTGAATATTGGATTGTAGACTTTCGGGGATTGGGAGGTTTGCAATTTATTGGTAATCCTAAACAACCTACTTTTACTGTGTGTCAGTTAGTTAACGGTGTATACGAACAGCACCAATATCGTTTAGGAGATAATATTCTATCTAATTTATTGCCTAATTTAAAGATGAAACTTAACGATGTTATGCCGATTTAGACAGTCTGCAACAACCTCTGCCACAATCTTGTATATCTCTGCTGATCATCTGTAGTTCGCACAGCCAGGGATATCGCTTTCTTGGAACCCACTACAATTACCAACTTCCTCGCACGAGTCAGTCCTGTGTAAAATAAATTTCGCGTTAACATCATATAATGTTGCATGAAAAGAGGAAATATAACTACGGGAAATTCTCCCCCTTGGGACTTGTGGACTGAGATACTAAAGGCAAGAGCAATTTCATTCAAGTCAGCATAGTCATAAATTACACTACGTTCACCATACTGCACCATAATTTCTTGTTCTACGGTGTCAATGGTTTGGATAATTCCCAAATCACCGTTAAACACTTCCCGGTTATAGTCATTGGTTAGTTGGATAACGCGATCGCCTTCACGTAACAGATTTCCACCCCTATTAATCTCCACTTTGTCTGGTGCTGGTGGATTAATCAACTGCTGTAATACAGTATTGAACGGTCACACTCTTCTATTTCCTTGGTTTCAGCCGCTTTGTCACCCAGTCAGATTTCTCATTTTATTAAACAATTAATAAAAGTATGAGCTTGCATCGATAATTGATGATTTTGATACCAAGAGTAAGCGTTGTCTGCAACTATCTGCCCTGCTGACAAATTCATCTTGTACTGGTACTTGTCTCCTAGCCAGTAGTGTTTTCCTGCTTGCAAACCATCTACATTTTGTCCTTTATACCATGTGCCTATAGGCAGCAATCTGTGAGCGCAGTAAGCTGCAAAAACTCCTGATTTTGCCAAAAATTCAATAGGGTAGTTTAAAAAACCTGTCACCGAGTTTGCTAGTAGATTGCTTACTTCTTCAGCAGACTTAACTCCTAAACAGATGACAGGGATATTATTCACTGGCTTAATTTCAAAATTGAGAGGAGTACCAATATCTAGAATTGTCTCAATTTCTAACTCTAGACAAGTACGCTGTAACGCTAATTGTGATTGCTGATAAACACGTGATCGCATTCCAGCACCACCAAAAATTATCAATTGTCGAGGACGTTCTGATAAAGAAATTAAATTCTTTGGCTCACCAACATTGGAAAAAACAGGTAAAGTCGGAACTTGATGATGTTTTCCTTGACTTAATTTCGTGAGAATTTCAGCATAACCTTGTTTATTAGTAAGACAGCGATCGCTCAAACAAACCAAACGTGTAGCTAGATTTCTTTGCAGTGGTGATGTCCAAAATTGACTCGTCCAAATAGAACCAAAGGCATAGATTTCGTGAAACATCGTTACCAAATGCCGAGAAGTTCCAGCTTTTCGCCAACGCTCTAAACCTTCCACCAACCAAACTGGACAGCCTCGTTTTGCATAACCGTAACCTACATAATGTAACAAAACAGTAGTTCTTGAGTGCTGGTCTTTAGGTAGTAACTTTAACAAAGCTGCACTAGAATGTTCCGCTACCTGCTTAACTGTAAATCCCCTGATTAAAGGATCGCCAGACCAATTAGAATCACCAACAACAAAATCAGTCAGCAAGCCAAAGTATTGACGCACTTGTTCAGCTAAATTCAACCCATAGTCTCCTAAGCCATCAATAGCAGGGGGTAAACGAGGAACAATTGCGATGATGCTATCAATAATAGGTTTCATTTTAATAATACTTAGTCAGATCAATCAGATTAGCTACCATGCTACAGCAGTCAACATTTTGTACTTTAATTCGTCATACTGATAGTGTCATCAGTAAAAATATGGCTGAGTTAATATATCAACAGATCAAGTTGAAAAAGACAGAATATTAGGATACACAAGCTCTTCACCCGACTTTATCGAATCCTAATTAGTCAAAAACATCATTATTTTCCGCATTTCTCTACAAAATATCAGTGAAAATGCTACTTTCAGTAAATTTTTGGGAAACCTACAAGTACGGCTACTGAAATTTGTCAGTTAATTAGAAATAGGAATATATACGTAAGCGAGAATTTGATGTATGCCTAATACTCGAAAACTTCTCTCTATTGGTCACTCTTATGTGGTTAAATTAAACCGCCGATTGGTCAATGAAATAGCCCGTTTGGGACAAAGAGAATGGGAAGTAACTGCGGTTGCGCCTTCATTTATGCACGGAGATTTACGATCCATGCATTTAGAAGCTGACCTCAACGAAATCTGTAGGCTACAAGCACTACCAGTATATTTCAGTAAACCTGCTCACATTTTGACTTATGATTGGCGACTCAAAAAGATCATGCAGCAAGGTTGGAATTTAGTTCATTGTTGGGAGGAACCTTACATTGTTGCTGGTGGACAGATTGCCTGGTGGACACCAAAAAACACTCCACTTGTTTACTCTAGCTTTCAAAACAAATCTAAGCGATATCCACCCCCATTTAACTGGATTGAGCAGTATGCTATGAACCGCGCAACTGGATGGATTACTGGTGGACAAACTGTTGTGGAAACTTTAAAACATCGGCAAGGATATTCACTTCCGATGCGACTCATCCCGTTCGGTGTAGATATTGACCATTTCTATCCTTGTGTTAATGCTAAACACCAAATCCGCCGCTTTCTAAGTTGGGAAGAACAAGGAACACCAGTTATCGGCTTTCTGGGACGCTTTGTTTCTGAAAAAGGATTAGATTTACTGATGCGGGTTCTAGATAGTTTACAAACTCCTTGGCGAGCTTTGTTTGTTGGTAATGGCTCAATGGAATCATCTCTACGAACGTGGGCGAAACGTTATCCCGAACAAGTACGGATTTGCACAGATGTCAAACATAGTGAAGTTCCCCAATATCTCAACGCTATGGATATACTTGTCGCCCCCAGTCAAACTGTACCAAATTGGCGAGAACAATTTGGGCGGATGCTGATTGAGGCCTTTGCTTGTGGTATTCCTGTGATTGGTAGTGATAGCGGGGAAATTCCTTATGTTATTCAAGATGCGGGTTTGGTTGTGAGCGAGAAAGATGAGTCAGGTTGGGTTGCAGCTATTTCAGACTTGCTTAACAGTCCATCTCGACGACAAGAACTTGCTCAAAAAGGTTTAGAGCGATCGCATACACTCTATGCTTGGCCATTTGTTGCTAAACAACATTTGCAATTTTTTAACGACCTTTTAGACAATAAAAATTAAGTAGTTATGAAAGTAGCTTTACGTAATTCACTTGCTTACTTTTTGCGTTCTTTACCTTACTTTCGAGGTAAATATAGATTAAGTACAGCCTTAGTACCTTTAATGACAAACTATCAAATTGACGAAGATTGCTTAGTACAAATTAAAATGCAAGACGATAGCATTATACATCTTGATTTACGTAGCATTTTAGAGCAAAAAGTCTTTTTTTCAGGAGAATACGACAGTGGAATTATGCAAATGCTATCTAGTATTTTATACCCAGGAATAGTAATATTTGATGTTGGTGCAAATATTGGACTTTACTCTATATCTTTAGGTAAAAAACTCAAACAAATAGATGGCAACTCTCAAATATGGGCTTTTGAGCCAGTATCATCTAATTTTAATCGTCTAGCTAATCTAGTTAAAGTTAATCAATTAACAAATATAGTTTATCCAGTGAATACTGCTTTGGGAAACCAAGAGGAAACAATACAACTTTGTATGGTAGATGAAAAAAATAATTCATCTACTGGTAATGCTTTTTTGCTTAAGGAAAGTCTTATAAATCAACACAAACCTACTTGTTCATCGCCTATTACTAAGTTAGATAATTTAGTCGAAAAATATAATATTTCCAAGTGCGACATTATTAAAGTAGATATTGAAGGTGCTGAAATGGATTTTGTTTTAGGAGGAATGAACTTTCTCAAAAAGAGTAGACCAATTATTTATGGTGAGTTCAATCCATATTGGGTAAAACATTTTGGTTATTCATTTGTAGACGTAGCAGAGTTAATAATCCCTTTAAAATATAAATTGTATCAACAAGTAGGACGCAGAAATTTTGTTGAGATAAAGGAAATCAAAGCGGATATTTCAGATGTTCTAATGGTTCCTACAGAAAAATTGCCTCATATACTATCCAAATTAAATATACTCTAATAATTTATTGACTTTGGCAATTACTATGCAGCATCAATAAAATGTCTCAACTGCGTCTTGCAATTATTTGTGACTATATCGAAGAAAACTGGTATAGCATGGATCTCTGTTCTCAGATGCTACTCAAATACCTGAAAGCTGAACACATTGCATCTATCCAAGCTATGGAAGTTCGACCAAGATTTAACGGGCGTTTTCAAAAAATTCCCCGACTTTGCAAAAAGCGCTTTGCCTACAATAGCGATCGCCTAATTAATCGATTTTGGGACTATCCTCAATATCTTAGACAGCGATTAGCAGACTTTGATTTATATCACGTTACTGACCACAGCTATGCCCATTTAGTTCATGTTTTGCCCCCAGAACGCACGGGTGTATATTGTCATGATATTGATGCCTTTCGCTCCTTGCTAGAGCCAGCACAAGAACCTCGACCTAGATGGTATCAAGCCATGTCTCAAAGAATTTTGCGTGGTTTACAATCATGCGCCGTTGTATTTTATTCCACCGCAGAGGTAAAGAGACAAATTGAGCATTATCAATTAGTGGAGCGATCGCGCTTAGTTTATGCTCCTTTAGGTATCGCTCCAGAGTTTAGTACGACTCCTGAAAAAGCTAGTATTGCTGATCAACAAATACTAGCACAAATAGGTAAAGCGCCTTTTTTGCTTCACGTCGGTAGTTGCATTCCTCGCAAGCGCATTGATATTCTTTTACAAGTTTTTGCCCAATTACAAGCTATTTACCCCCAGTTGAGGCTTGTCAAAGTTAGTGGCGAGTGGACATCAACTCAACAACAACAAATTGCTCAGTTGAATATTAAAAACTCAATAATTCACCTACAAAATTTACAGCGTACAACCATAGCAGCACTTTACCGACAAGCATCGGCAATATTATTAACCAGTGAAGCAGAGGGCTTTGGTTTACCAATTTTTGAAGCCCTTGCCTGTGGAGCGATCGCAGTTGTTAGCGATATTCCTGTATTGCGTGAGGTAGGACAACAAGCAGTGGTTTACTGTCCAACTGCGGATGTTTCAGCTTGGGTAAATACGGTAGAACAGCTATTACTAAACCCCACTAGCGCCCCAGATATCAATCTTCGCTTGAGTCAGGCTCAAAAATATTCTTGGTCTACTCACACCCAGATTATTGCTCAATCTTATTCAGAATTAATCAGTGATTAAGACTATATGAAAATAGTATTTGTTAATCCAGTGGGAGTAATTGGCGGTGCAGAAAGAGTTTTGTTAAATATGTTGACTACTTTAAATGCACAGTCAAACATCCAACTTCACTTAATTGTAGGTACAGATGGAGCATTAATAGAGGAGGCTAAAAAGTTAGGCGTAGAGGTGACATTACTAAAATTGCCAGAAGAATTTAATCAATTGGGTGATAGTGCCTTTAAAGGTCGTAAAGCGATCGCAATATCAATATTGCTATTACAACTAGTTAAAATTTTACCCAGTATACAGAAATATCTCAGAGAATTTCAGCAATCGCTACGTGAACTGAATCCAGATTTAATTCACTCTAACGGTATTAAAACTCATTTACTAACTTCATTAGTTCGAGTCAAAGGTATACCCGTTGTTTGGCACATTCATGATTTTTATAGCTCACGACCATTAATAGCACAAGCTTTAAAATGGTTGAGCGATCGCGCCACTCTCGGAATTGCTATTTCTCAAGCTGTTGCTAAAGATGCTACAAGTTTACTACCCCGCTTACCCATAGAGGTAGTTTACAACATGATCGATGTCAATTACTTTTCCCCTGCTCCTTTATCTTTACATCTTCCTTTGCGGGTAGGACTAGTAGCTACTTTTGCTCGTTGGAAAGGTCATGATATTTTTTTAAAAGCAATAGCTAACATTGTGCGATCGCGTCCTGATTTAAAGGTTCGTTTTTATATCGTCGGTGGAGCGATTTATCAAACTCGTGGTTCTCAATTTTCTGAGCAAGAGTTAAAAAATCAAGCTTCAGATCTTGGGATTGCAGATAAAGTTGACTTTCTAGGTTTCCAGCAAGATATAGCAGAGATTTACCGTTGGTTAGATATAGTAGTTCATGCCAGTACCCAACCAGAACCATTTGGATTAGCAATAATAGAAGCTATGGCTTGTGGTAAACCAGTCATAGTATCCCAAGCAGGTGGAGCAGCCGAGCTATTTACTCACAATTATGATGCAATTGGTGTATCTCCAGGAGAACCAATTGCTCTGGCAGCAGCTATTTTAGACTTGCTCGAAAATACCGAAAAGCGCCAAGCAATATCACAAAAAGCGAGGTATACAGCCACCGAACGTTTCAGTAATGAGGATTTAGCTCAAAAAATTATGGCAGTATACAACTTTGTTTTAAATAGCAAGTAAAAATCTGGCAGCAGTTTTATTTAGAGAAATTAAATGTGTAATTATTAGACTAATAAAAAATATTATCATAGAAAATATAATTAGCGTCAATGGTGATAACTCAAAAGCCCAAATTTTTGGATATAATTTAACCATAATTGGCAGAAAGCCAGCAGTTATCAAAGCATGTGATAGATAGATTCCAAAACTAAAATAACCCAGTTTATTCGCAATTGAGCTAATTAATGTATTCTGAGAAATTAACCTAGATATTAAAATAGCATAAATAAACAACATATATGGTAAAAGTAAGTATAGTAAATGTATTTTAGATAGAAGAATTAAACCAATAAATAGGGGTACAAAAAGCCACAAAAGCAATTTAATTGACAAATTTTTTGGGTCAACAAGCATATACTTATAAAGTATCTTTTGAGACTGATGTTTATTAATAATAATACTGAATATTATGTATGGTATACACTTGATTGACCAAGATAAAATAACAAGTATCAATCTCATAAACTGAAATAGCCATAAATTGGTAAATGATGATGTATCAATTATCTGTTTGAATGCAATTCCTTTTCCTAATACAAAATCATTTCCAGTCGTAGACATCAAATCAAAAATATAAATACTTAGCAAAAAACAAAAGATAAGTAAGAAATAGTTTTGAATATTTTTTAAAATTTTTGTGGTTAGAATTACAGCTAAACTACCACATAATAACATTGGTAGAAAATATAATTGGACTCCAGATGCACCGAAAAATATAATGTTGATTGGATCAGCAACTAATCTATGGAAAGATTCTTGATTGCCTATTAATGAACCAATAAATCTCGCTAACAAATAAATTATTGTCCAAGCAAGGTAAGGAAATATAATTCTTTTAGTGCGATTGTTTAGATATGCTTTTGTATTTTTCGATAAAAGCAAATTACTACTAAAGTAAAAAGAGGTTATCAAAAAAAAAGGAACGCAAAAAATAACAAAAAAATTAGAAAGAGCTAGAGCTTCTTCATCTCTAGGTATTTCTCCAAGTCCATGAATAACAACTACCCCAAAAGCAGCTATACCTCTAAAAAGATCAATTCCTAATAGTCTTTTGTTCTGAATGCCAGCATTTTGTAAGAGCATAAGTAACTATTGTTCATCATCGTATTAAATCTATATGCATGAGATAAAAAAGAGACAGAGAATAGGGAACTCTTCAGATTATTAAATCTAAATTGAGAACTTTTCACGGAGTATTAAATTTGTTGCATGAATCAAAAGCCCTCACCCTAAATACCTCTTTCGGCTTTGGAGAAGGGACTTTAAGATTGGCTCGCCTTCTTCCAAAACTGAGAGAATAGATTGTAGAATGAGGGCATACAAGAGGTTGGTTATGGAATTGAAAACTGCTGTAATTCACATTTAAACTTTACTCATTGCGTAACCAGAATATTGCTGATTAGCTTTAATCCCATTAATTGCTATACCCAAAACATTTTGGTGAGCTTTCGCCAATAGTTCTTTAGAAAGAGAAATATTATCAGTATCAGCTACTCCTGGACGAACTACAAACAAAATTCCATTCGCCAGTTTGCCCAAAATAGTTGCATCAGCAGCTACCGTTAAAGGTGGAGTATCAATAATTACGAAATCATATTTTTGTGCGACTTGTCCGACAAATACAGCCATTTGGCTGGAATCAAGCAGTGCAGCAGGGTTGTTATTTAATTCACCAGCAGTTAAAACTTCCAGGTTGGGTACAACTTCAGTAACAGCTTCTTCCAAATCAGACTGGTTTCTCAAAACGTGACTTAACCCCACCTCATTTGAGATTTTCCAGATTTTGTATTGACTAGGATTACGTAAATCTGCATCTACTAACAAAACCTTACGTCCAAGTTGAGACATAGAAACAGCTAAGTTAGCAGCAATTGTCGATTTACCTTCTTTAGGTACAGCGCTCGATACCACAGTAACTTTGATTGGTTGCTCTGAATTAAAAACTCTTAGGTTAGTTTGCAGCATCCTAAAAGCTTCGCTGACAGGAGAATTAGGTTTATCTTTAACGATTAATTCTGGGATAAGATTCCCATTATTGAACGGCGGAATATAACCAAGTAAAGTGTACCCCAATAAATCTTTAGCCGATTGAGTAGTTTTGACAGTTTTATCAAATTTTTCCAAGACAAAAGCAGTGGCTGCACCCAGCACAAGACCACCAATTAGCCCTTGCAATAAGTTTATATATTGACGGCTTTTAATTGGTACTCCTGGAATTAATGCAGGTGTCACAACCAAAGCATTACTTACCTGTAGATTTTCTGCCACTTGCAGTTCTTGATATCGAGCTAGAAGGTTTTGATAGCTGGTATCAGTTGCGCTTATTTCACGCTCTAGCTGGCGTTGCTGCAATTCTAGCTGTGGCAAGGTATTAGCTCTTTGTCTGTAAGATACAATGACTTGACTTAAAGCTTTCAACCGCACTTGTAAACTAAGACGTTCCGCCTCAACGCTAGCATAGTTCCCTAAGATTCCCTGTTGCAGACCTTGACCTCTAAGCTGCACAATGTTTTCAGGATTTTTGCTTTGATTTAAACGTCCTGCGCTACCTATAAAACTTTGTTCTATGCGCCTTTTTAGTTCTTTTTTGAGAACAACTTCTTGTTCTTTGAGGTTAATGACTGTAGGGTGAGTATCTGTCAAACGTAGCCTCATAAGTTCAAGTTTTTGTTGGGCATCTTGCAACTGTCCGAGAACTAAAGTAGTTGATGGAGACTCACCTACAAAACCAGCAACTACAGCCTCCTGGGAACTCACACCAAATAGTTGCTTAATTGATTCCATCCGTGCGGTTTGAGAGGCTAAATCTGATCTAGTTGCAGCCATTTGTCTGTCTAAATCAGTAAGAATTGCAATGCTCGATGCTGCTTCTGCTTTCAGGTCTAAAACTCTGTTCTGTTGTTTAAAAACTTGCAACCTTTGTTCAGCTTCTTGTAATGCAGCTTTCCTCAGCGGTAGCTGTTGAGCAATAAAGTCTCTGGCTGACCTAGTTTGAGCGCGGTTGGCATTGATATCATTTTCTATATAGACCTTCATTAAGGTATTGACAATTGAAGCAGCCTTTCTGGGGTCTGTATCTACATAAGAAAGTTCTAGAATATCAGTATTTTCTAGATTTTTTACTTTTAGCTCGTTTAAGAATGCAAAAGGGTTGATATTCAAGTGGAGAGCGTTGATAGTCCTTTCGGCTATGGGCAAAGAACGCAGAACTGCAACTTCAGTTCCCATAGGTCTACCACTTACCGAACTCTCTAACTGTCCTAATTGGTTGCCGACTCCAGTAAGCGAAGAAGTAGAGTTCTTTTTTAAGACTAGTTGGCTGGTTGCTTGATAAACTGGCGTTTCTATTACAGTTTTAACTATAGCTAATGTCAAAAGTAGCCCAAAAACTATAGAAGCAGGCAACCATCGACGCTTTAGAATCGCCCAATATTGCAAATGTTCTTCCATATCTTTTGCTAGTTACTAGCTTGAATAGTGTTTTGCTTTATCCAATACATGAATATTTTGTAAAGTTCGTAGTGAGGACTTTAGTCCTCAAAAGTATGAGGGCTGAGAGGATGTCTCAAAAGTATACACGAGGTATAAATTTCTGATTTTGAGCGTCATGAAGTAGAACGTAGTATCCCACATAGGAGAGAAGAATCACTCCGTATCCGGCGCAAGTGACAGCATGACATTTTTGGCTTTTTAGACATCCTCTAAAGTCTTCACTATGAAATCTTTACTATTTGGCATTGGAAGTAGGACAATCCTATACGAAAAATAAATAATCAGACCTAGTAAAAATACTGAAATGACTCAGAATAAATCCGCTTGTGAATGATTTTTAGAGTCTATATTACTTACGTATGTGTTGTGTATAAAAAGTATTGACACGTATATATTTTATGGCTAGAATGTACAAAATTCGATAAGAACTAAATACACACGCAAATTAGTAGCTACAAAAACTGAAAACATCTATTTTTAAAGAAAAATTAGGCTCACTACTACTGCTCTTTTATGTGCTGTCTTGGTCTGATTGTTTTTAGTTTTTAAGTAATAAGAGGTAGAATTTTCTATGAAACTTTTTCAGATTTCAGTATTAGTTAGTGTTGCAACTGTTACGAGTATTCTTGCTACAACATCTCCATCTCAAGCTCTATCAAAGACTTTTAATCTGAACTTAGTATTACAATCTGGTACTGGCTCTGCAACAGGAACAGCGACTTTTGACGATAGTTTGTTAACACCTAACCAGTACATAGCTAGTACGAGTAGTACGGCAGGATTAGATGGATTTCAAATCAATTTTACAGGTTTATTATCTACACCTAGTGCTACAACCTTTACATTATCTGATTTGACTGGGTGGATATTGACCACGAATTCTAGTAGTCAAATAACTGACCTTAACTTTTTTATGAATTCTCCAAAAACAAACGCAAATGGTCTTTCAATACAAGGGGTTAGTCCCTTCACTTTGAACGTATATCAAGGCAACTCCAGTGGTTCAGCAATTGCCCAATTTGGCATTAACCCTACAGAAGCAGTTCCCTTCGACATACCTGGAGGTGCTACAATTCCGGCAGTGGGTGGGCTACTAGCTTTGGGATTGATGAGAAAAGCCAGAAAGAGCATAGCATCAAGTACCCGCGTCTCTCATCCCATCAGCGAGATGGTTAGTTAGGTTAAATTTTGCCACCGCTCAATTTGCTGTCATCATTGCAATTAAAACAGGTCAGCTTTGGCGTTGCATATTTGCAGAATAATTTAATTGATTTTATGGGATGGGTGTTTTGCTCGTCCTTTAATTTTTAAGTAGACAAGATACTTATCCAGTTGGCATTTAAACTACATCTATTTTAAGGAACGTAGGCGCAGCCTTCTTGAAGGGTAAACCAACATTATCAACCGTTCGTTGGGTAAAACGATCGCTCCATCCAACCTACCATTCTTATCCTATAAGTATTGAGTGCGATTGTTTTGTTCCTCTCTATGAAACACTGGGCGATCGCAATCCCATATTACATCTAATTACATCTGCCTACTTCAAGTCTAGAATACTTACGTAGTTGTTTATGTATACAAAATTGACAATAATCTATTTTCTGGCTAGGATGTACCAAATTCAATGTATAACCAAGTACACACGCGAATTGGTAGCCATAAAAGCTGAAAACATTTGTTCTTAGAAAAAAATTAGGCTGACTGCTACTGCTCTTTTCTGTGCTGTCTTAGTCTGATTGTTTTTAGTTTTCAATTACAGGTCATCTTGATTTTGCTGTTTTTCAGTTTATGTTCTTTTCTTTGACAACAGCAGAACAATCTTAATTCGTTTTATTGGAGAACTTTGATGAAGCTATTTCGTATTCTTCCATTAATTTTTAGTAGTGTTTCTGCTAGTATCCTTGCCAGTACATCCCCAGCCCACGCTATCACATGGAACTTTTCTATTAGTGGTAGTGGTGGTAACTATACTGGAACATTTGATACCACTGGAAATACTGGATCACAAAAATACACTAACCTAAGCTTTACAAATGTTGGTTCAGGGATAGTATACACACAAGATCCTAATGACACGTATAGAACCATCCAATTTAATGCTCCGAATATTTTCACCGCAGGCACGCAACTAAGAGGGGTAAACTCTGCGTTCTTGAATACTTCCAATTACGGACGGAATTTTGGAAACTTTCAAACAGGGACAACTTCAGGTACAGGTTATCAAGTATTTATTAGTAGTGTTGAGTATTATACTAATCCAAGCTCATCAGTGTCTAGTCTAGGTTCTGGAACTATGTCTTATTCTACGGCAGCAGTTCCTTTTGACATGCCTGGAGGTTCAACAATACCCGTATTAGGCGGGCTATTAGCTTTGGGCTTGATGAGAAAAGTCAGAAAGAGCATAGCATCCCTAGTTGTCTAATTGGTATGAAAGAGCTTGAGATTCAAGGATAGTAAGAATTTCTGTATGTTCATTGACCAAAGCTTGTATTGCACTAATTGGGTCATGATGAAGGCGATATTTGCGTTGGCGAGGAGCTTCTGCAAAAGCTAATCTACGACGTTGAACTTTATACTCCGTTATAAATATTTGCTGGATTGATTTGCTCAAGTAACTGTTTTTCACTTTCAGCCAGAAAAAGAACTTGATATTGACCTTGCATCACGTAATTCGGCAGTTGATTTGCGCCCACTAATCCGCCGCTGGTGACGACGCAAATGGCTAAACATAGCTTCCATTTTGAGATTATCTGGTGGCAAGCCAGGGATGTCATAGGAATGGCACTAAGAAAAGCTCTAAGCTATGCGGAGTAGAAGCTACAGCTTGAATGCCCACTCGCGTAGTCATGGCATGAGTCAGGCGATCGCTTCCTCCAAGATGATGTATAGTTGCCCCAACAATTTTTGAAGGTAGAAAAAGCTTACTCGTCCGTGAAATACTGTGTTTGAGACGAATAAGCTAAAACCAAAATTATTACTACTGTGACATTACGAGTACAAATTCTCAAGGACAAATTTAGTCAGAGTTTAGGGCTACCTTTTAAAGAACTATTGCCGGAATCAGCAATAAAACTTGCAATATCCGAGCTAAAAATTAAATATAAAAAGCGGTTATTTGACCCGTTAATAACTTTATGGGCATTTTTATCGCAAGTACTAGATACTGATAAAACTTGCCACAATGCTGTAAGTAAAATAATTGCACATTTGGCAGAATCAGAGTTAGAAATTCCATCAACTGATACGAGTGGTTACTGCCAAGCTAGGGCGAGACTCCCAGAAAAATTATTGGAGAAACTCTTCAATTATTCAGCACAAAATCTAGAAGAGAAAGTGACAGAAGAAAACTTATGGTGTGGTCGGAATGTGAAAGTGATAGATGGTTCGACTGTCTCCATGCCAGACACTGTAGAGAATCAAAAACAATACCCTCAACCTAGTAGTCAACAAACCGGATGTGGATTCCCAATTGCCAAAATTGGGGTGATATTCAGTTTAGCTACAGGAGCCGCTATTGCTTTATGTATCGATGTTCTGAACACCCATGATATTAAATTAGCAAGGAGATTGTACAGTTTTCTCAAACCAAATGATGTGCTTTTAGGGGATAGAGCGTTTTGCGCTTATGCTGATCTGTTTGCTATTAAACAACTTGATTGTGATGCTATATTTCGTAAGCATTCATCTCGCACAACTACTATGCGAAAAGGTAAAATTATTGGAGATTGTGACAAATTAGTTACTTGGTATAAGCCTAAAAGTTGTCCAAAAGGTTTGAGTAAAGATGAATTTGATGCTCTACCTAAAAATATAACTGTGCGAGAGATTTATTATTACATTGTTATTCCTGGTTTTCGCACAGGGCGAGTTAGCTTAATTACTACTCTTTTAGATAAAGCAACTTATTCTACTCTGGATATTGTTGGACTTTACGGTAAACGGTGGGATGTTAAACTAGATTTAAGACATTTAAAAACTACTTTGGGTATGGATATTTTACGATGTAAATCTCCTTCCATGATCCGCAAAGAAATTCATGTTTATTTACTGGCTTACAATTTAATTCGGAGCTTAATGTGGTCGGCTGGGATTACTCACAATACTCCTCCAAATCGTTTATCGCTTCAAGGTACTCGACATCATTTACTGAATTTTATTCCTAAATTGGAAACTGCTCACTCTCAAAAACGCATCCGACTTTATCGTAGTTTGCTGAAAATTATTGTTCACAAGGTTGTCCCCGACCGTCCTGCACGCACCGAACCACGAGTCACCAAACGCCGCCCCAAAGCTTATCCCAGATTGACCAAACCCCGGCATGAATTACGCAAACAATTACAAACTGCTTAATTAATAAGCATTTCGGCTTTTCTTAGTGCCATTCGGATGTCATAGCAGTGCGATAAATTAGTATCGTGGCACAAAGCAGGTCATGAACGAGTATTCAGGTTTGAACAGTTGGATAGCAATCGTTAACCAAAAGCTACCACACCTAAGTCGGCCACAAGGGAAAGTTTTGGCAATGTGGATGGAATGCGCTCTTGGATTGAATGCGGTTTCAAGGATACTAAACGTGGTGGACTACACTGGCATTTGACCAAAATCACTGACACCAAACGTGCCGAACGACATTGGTTAGCCATCGCTGTGGCTACTTTCTGGCTGGTCGGTGTTGGCAATGAGGCTGATGCTACATAGTAATAGTAGTTATGATGACTTGCCACCAACTCACATAGCACGTACTCAGCCACCAGCTAAAAAACCAACACGTTTTTTAAGTTGTTTTCGACGTGGTTTTATTCAGATTATTGTTGCCTTGTTACTCGCTCAACCTTTGCCTGTTGCTAGCTTCTTCCCTGAATCTTGGAGAAGTCCCACTGCTTTCTCATCTGCTTAAACAAAAAACCTACCCTTGAAAGCCCTGCCCTCTGCTCCTTTTCCTAATAACTGACTTTTCACCCAACATTCTTTTCAATAATCCTTGTCCAGCGAGTCAATCTCCATAGGATAATGAAGCAAACACCTGATATGATTGCGCCTAAATTAATTCTGACAGCAGTTTTAATTAGGTTTTTAATTTGCTCTCGCTTGGCTACATTCGCCGTGCTTACAGCATTTTGAGCAGATGTTTGAATTTGCTGATATATTTTATTCTTCAAATCTTGAGGAGATTTGCTAGCTGCGATTTCATTTTGCAGGTTTAAGCTATTGGCGATGTTAGTTAATTCTTGCTGAGAATTAACTGTTTTAAGTTTTTCGGTTACTTTTTGTAGTTGCTCTTGTTGTTGTGCTTGTTGATTAGTAAATTGATTATTAATATTTTTATAGAGGGTCAGGCTGTTATTAATTCCTAAAGGCAACATTAATAGATAAACTATACCGATTGGCAAAGCAACCCAAGAGAAAAATTTTAGAATAGATAGTTGTTTAGGTTTAATAATGCTGCTTTGGCTATACAAAAATATAAACATCAATCCCAGTAAAATAGACCATACATGATCTACCATTTGTCTGATCGCTTGAAATTCCCAGTTGGGATCTGTTAAGCGGGGGGGATAAGAATACCAAGGTAGTCAATCACGGAAAATATAATTAATGGGACTTCCAAAGAATAAATTATTCCAAGAAAAACAAGAGATAGGTTTTCTCAAGAATGATAATTATTTTAAGGGGGAGAAAAGGGGTTGCCGAGAGCAACCCCTTTTCTCCCCCTCATCTATGCATGAAGAATCTATACACTTGTCGTCTGCTTTGAAGTTAAACAGTGTAAATAAGGGATGTTTTGTAGCTAAATAAATGCTGTTATTAAAATCAAATAACTTTTGTTTTATTACAATAAATATCAATAAACCAATTACCTAAATTTGGGAAGACTTCATGAGTAGAATCGGTTAGCCGCTCAATCTGTTTTTCAATTTGAGCCATAGCTTTTTTTGTAAGTTTTACCCCATTCTCATAAGTTTCGTGTACTAGCTTAACTACTGGATGAGAACCTTTCCATTTCATAGTACTAGCAAACTTTAAAGCTGTCTCAACTTCATCTAAAATGCTGCCATTCCAATGATTCTCTAGTATTGCCAATGTCCTTTCTATCGGATTATATTTACTATGATAAGGTGGATAGTAAGCTAAACGTATATTTACTTGATGTTTGTGGGCAAACTCTACTATACGTTTCATAAATTGGGTACGCCGTGAACTATTCTGCGGCCCATTATCTTGATTGAGAAGTAGGGTTTGAATATCAGAAAAACGATGCTTTTCTGATAACCAAAAATCTTCTAAAATATCAACAATAAAATCGCTTGTAACTTTCGATTCCGTAAAGTATAAAAATAATTCATCAAACTCTGGAAGGAATATACCATAAGGAGTTACAGTTGTTTTTGGATTATAATCATGGTCATCAGCTTTCGCTCCATCCCTGCTTTTACCCCCGCGATCAAATGAGCCAATCTTAACGCGAGCTTTTGCATCCATGCTTAGACGTAAAATACTTTTATCTTCCGAAGCATCAATATTAACTAGGTCTAATTGCTCAAAGATGGCATCAGTTTGTGGGATTTTTTTTGAGGTTGAACTTTCTTTACCCTTCTGAGCTTATAACCTAAATTATTTAATTTGACTTGAATTGTTTCTGATGTATGTAAATTTTCATCACTATAACCATATTTTTCAATTAATTGCTTTCTGACTTCGGCTGTACTGAGTCTGCTATATAGTCTTTGACTTTTAAAACTAGGATCAGTCTGACTTTGCGAATCTACTATATTTTTTATATCTTCTAAAAGATTTGGCAAATGTTCTTCTGCTTTATAACGTCCTTTGCCACTCGTGTTATCAACGCAAGTAATACCACTTTCTAATTCTCTCATTCCTTTCCTAATAGTATCTCGATTCCATCCTAATTCTGATTATGTAAGTCTTTGCCCTCCTAAACCTAAGCCCTGAACTGTCGAAGCCATAAATTTACGTTTTGCTGCACCTTTTAATTGAGATGCAGTTTCAATCAACAACTTTTTGAGAGAATCAGTTAATACTATAGCCACCAGTTACCACACTCAAAAACAAACATCATTATTCAAATTACTACAAAAGGGGAATGAAGGGGCTGCTGTCGGCAGCCCCTTCATTCCCCCCTTTAAAATGATTATCATTCTTGTTAATGGAATAGTTTATTTTCTGGAAGTCTCTAACCCTCTTCTGTCACTCTCCGAAAACATTTGCCATTTCTGGTTTCTAGAGCTATTGTATAGCAAGCGATCGCGCAATTATTTTCTAATAACAAATACCAATACCGTTGCCAAAATAAGAGCATGAAGAGGTAGGGCGTTTCGTAGTAGAGTTATTGTCTCTCACAACGACAACTCGAAAGCTACAATCAGCCCATGCCAGACATTTTATCACTACTACAATGCTTGCTACCGCAGATAAACGCAACAACAATGCGGCAGTTGAACCAAATAATCTTGGCGATGTTAGCAATGAACGGCCGAGTCACTATGTTAGGAATATCACGTTGGGCTCTTATTGGTGGCAGTTATCGGACAATATTGAGGTTTTTTGGGACAGTAATACCTTGGGCGACGTTATTGTGGCTATTTTTTCGCAAGCATTTGTTTCGTGAAAATGAAGTATATTTGCTTGCAGGAGATGAAGTTGTAGTCAGCAAGTCAGGTAAACAGACTTATGGGCTGGATAGATTTTTTTCTAGCCTCGTCAGCAAACCTATATTAGGGCTATTTTTTTTACATTATCATTAGTAAGCGTTGAGCGAAGACACTTGTTTCCGATTCAAATGTTAGTAGTCATGTAATTTTATTTTCTAGCGACTTAAACCTATCATTTGACAAAATAATAGATTACTACAAACTCCGCTTCCAAATCGAGTTTAACTTCCGTGATGCCAAGCAATTTTGGGGGTTGGAAGATTTTATGAATCTGAGCCAAACTGCTGTGACTAATGCAGCCAATTTAGCATTTTTTATGGTCAATTTATCCCATCATCTTCTATCTGATTTTCGTCAACACAATCCTGATTCTGGCATTATTGACCTTAAGGCTCATTATCGTGGCTTTCGATATGTACATGAAATCTTAAAAATGCTTCCTCAAATCCCTGAGCCTATTTTATTGAATCAGATTTTTGCCAAGCTTACTTCTTTGGGACGTATTCATGCCGTTTCTACAGGCTTCAAAGCCTCGTAAATTGGCAACGGTATTTAAATACAAGACCAATTTTTTTCTAATAGTATAGCTTGTATTGATTGCCTCATCAGGCTTCTAGCGATCGCCATCCCGGAAAGTGACAGAAGAGGGCTAAGCAGGGTATAGCCAAGAAACCGCAATAAGCCGAATGATCGCTTTTCAATAATTTCTGTGATTTCAACTGGCGTTTTAAATAGTTTCTCGTGTTTTTTAGTCTTCATTACATTACGAGTTACAACAAAGTTTGTTAAGGTAGGGTGCGTTACCTTCTTAACGCACTCTCTTGATTTGATATTTGCACTTAGAAAGATATTTGGATAAATGCACTAAAATAGGTTGAGTTGTTTACCAGGTAAAGAAAAGGGCAAATCAGGAGATGAAAAAATTTATCCTAGCTACAGCATAATCTTGATTCCCGCTCGGCTTTTTTAGAGTTAGGTAACTCTCTGGATGATTGTGCCAAACGCTATAAGGGCTTTTGTAAGCGATACAAGTCACCCAAAAAGAAACAACAAAAATGCAGTTGGGGGAGTCGATTGTTGACAGATTTGGGCATCAGTAATAGCAGCACACCGTCCAAGAGGACAAAAGCCTCACCCCAACAGTTAAAACGGTAAATCAGGAAGTAGAAAAATTTGTTCTAGCTAACCGTTGCTGTGACAGGGTTGGCGAGGTGAGTTTTTGATGCTACGCTCTTTCTAGCCTTTCTCATTACGCCAAGAGCAAATAGTCCTCCCAATGACGGAATTGTTGCTCCTCCAGGGATCTCCAAGGGAACCGCAGCGCTAGCAGCAGAGTAGGTTACGCCAGTAAAACCACTGAAACCTGAGGAAACACAATCAGCAGCACCACAATTTCCAAAAAAGTTAAAGCCGTTATATGAAGAACTATTTGCAGGGTTTAGCATTAGTAGACGCGCCGTAGAGTCATTACTATATACTAAGAAATGAGCATTAGTTATTACCCCCCCTGCGACTGTGAAAGAATTCTCCCGAGTATAAGCTGTGTTTTGGGATAGCCCTAAGAAGTTAACTCCCAGCCAGTAGGGAGTCTGAAGAGCTGTAGAATTAGTTGATGTCACGATTACCTGTGACGCACTACTCGTAGCATTATCCGACAATCCATAGATAGTACCCGAAGCTGTCTTCGAGCCACTTGATATAGTGAAATTGAAATTCAGTGCATTAGCAGGTGATGTACTGGCAAGAATAGCAGCACCAACAACTAATGAAAAAATATGAGATAGCTTCATCAAAGTTCTCCGATAAAACGAATTGAAATATACCTGCTGTTGTAGAAGGAAAGAACATAAACTTGATTTCAGCAAAGTCAAGATTATGCACACTCAAGCTAAGGGGAGATGCTTATCTGCGTTTTGCTATATCGTTGCGGCTTGTTGTGGAACACTCAGAGGCCTTTAACACATAGAAAAAACAAGAAAACTGGCACCACGCAACGCAAAAAATAACTAACAATGATGCCTAATAAACAACCAATTCTGACTGTATTGGCTGTATAAACTGCGCAATCCTTGTTTCATTACTTACCATGATATTTCTACCTCTCCCGTATCTGTCAATAGATAGACAATAAATTTTACCTTAAAACTTTTACGTACGTAGATATCGCAAAAAACATCCCTGATTTTCTAAGTGCGAATAAAGAAATAAAGTATTTACACGCAAAGCTATGTAAAGTAGTCATTTGGCATTTAGTATTTACACTAGAAACCCTAGAACTATAACTCAATAAGCCAGCTTTTACGAAAAAATCACACTGATTATGATTAATATTTTGTATAAAATATACCAGTAATTACAACATAAGAATTATGTTGTAGAAACAAACGATCTTCATACCCCAAGAGCAGGGCGATCTTAGGCGATCGCTTGCTTCGCACCGAGCAGTAGCTCATCCACAAAAAAAGCGATCGCAGATTAAATCTAACTATGAGGGCGATCGCTTCTCATAACTCCTGCGTCAAGATCATCTCTGCAAAAAAACATTGCTGATTATGTCTTTGCTTTTCAATACACAAGGTTGGGTTGAACGAAGTGAAACCCAACAAAACCCCTCCTAAAAAGAAACCACAAAAATGCAGTTGGGGGAGTCGATTGTTGACAGATTTGGGCATCAGTAATAGTAGCAAACCGTCCAAGAGGACAAAAGCTTCACCCCAACAGTTATCTCTGCCTTTAGTCGTGGAGTGCCGGGTATCAAAAACGGCAAATCAGGAGGTGGAAAAATTTATCCTAGCTAATCGTTGCTGCTACAGAGTTGGCGAGGCGGGTTTTTAATGCTATGTTCTTTCTAGCTTTTCTCATTGCGCCAAGGGCTAGTAGTGCGCCGAATGCGGGAACTGTTGCACCACCGGGGATATCAAAGGGAACAGTTACATCACCAGCTTGATAGTTTCCAACCAAGGTTCCTCCAGCATCCAAATTGACATTACCACCAGTTCCCAACTGCACTACATTAAAATACCCACCTGATGCAGCCACAGTTCCTATGGAGCTGAAAGGAGTTGCACCATCAATATGAAAATACCCACCAGTTGTACCATTCCAACCATTAGTCACATAATCTATCGCATTGTAATTATTAGCCCAACCAGCAGATAAATGACTATTAGCATCAGTAAAAGTGAATGACTGTGCAGTAGCAACTTTAGTAAAAGTTATATTGATATTAGAATAACTACCATTGCTACTGTCATAATCAAAACTACCTGAACCCGTATATTGCCCGTTTGAGTAAGTAAAATTATTCAAAGTCCATTGAATAGCATGAGCTGGTGATGTATTGACAAGCATACCAGCAGCAACACTACTAACAACTAATAAAAGAATACGAGATAGCTTCATCAAAGTTCTCCAATAAAACGAATTGAAATATACCTGCTGTTGTAGAAGGAAAAAACATAAACTTGAACACAACAGAGTCAAGATTATGCACACTCAAGAATTACGGAAGATGCTTATCTGTGTTTTGCTATATCGTTGCGGCTTGTTGTGGAACACTCAGCGGCCTTTAACACATAGAAAAAAACAAGAAAACTGGCACCACGCAACGCAAAAAAATAACTAACTATGATGCCTGATAAACAACCAATCCTGACTGTATTGGCTGTATAAACAAAACAGCGCAATCCTTGTTTCATTACTTACCATGATATTTCCCCCTCTCCCGTATCTGTCAATGGGTAGATGATAAGTTTTTACTTTTTTTTGTTTACGTACGTAGATATCTCAAAAAACATCCCTGATTTTCTAGGTGCGAATAGAGAAATAAAGTATTTACACCCAAACCTATGTAAATTATTCATAAGGCATCTAGTATTTACACTAGAAACCATAAAGATTGAACTCAATAAGCCAGCTTTTCCGAAAAAATCACGCTGATTATGATTAATAATTGGTGTAAAATATACCAGTAATTACAACATAAGAATTATCTAAACACATTAATCGCACTGTAAGTCTGCAATAATTCTTTAATTATTTGACGATATTGTTCTACGTTTTGCCATTTAACAGTCATCTCTTCTTGAGGGTCAAAAACAATCAGTCGAACTTGGTAGCGTTGGATCGATCAACAATCGTGGTAGCTCCAAAGTGAAAAAGGAACCATTAATTACGTCTGCTTTTCTAATCTTGTGGTGGCGACTTTGGGTTTAAAAACCTATCTTAAGTGTTATTACTGAGGTTTTTAATTAAAGATTTAAGAATAATATACAAATTAATTACTGTTTGATGAAGAATGAGACTTTTTACAATTCAAATCGAATGACAACACAAAAACCGGAGAAACTTTCTCACAAGTCAATAGAAATAACAGAAGCTGTAGAAAAACGTTCATTTGCTTTATTACGTTTTCTTGGCTATACCTTGCTTATATTTTCTTTAATTGATTACCTTGGCATCCTTATTCCTCCCCGTTTAACAGATCCTGTTTGGGAATTTCAAGCTATTGGACAAATGGTAGATCACGTATGGTCTCCTTTGTTGGGATTGACATTTATATTTTTATATAATCAAACCAGTATCGTTAAACCAAGACGGGTTTCAAATCTCAAGTTTTTATCTTGGTTTGCCTTAGCAATTGGCATATTATATTTGCTGCTACTACCTTTAGGTATTAACAATAGTCTCACACTTTATAAAAACCTTAATGCTCAATTTACAAATCAGCAGGCACAACAACAAGAACAACTACAAAAAATAACTGATAAATTAAATGGAGTTGTATCTCTCCAAGAATTAAATAATCTAGCCAATAATCTAAATATTCAAAATGAAGCAGGTTCTAATCAATCTCCACAAGGTTTAAAAAGTAAAATATCTCAGCAAATTCAAACTGTTGCTCAAAATACTTTAGCCACAGCTAAAGTAGTCAAGCGACAACAAATTAAAAATCTAATTAAAGATGCTGTAAGAATAAATTTAGGAGCAATAATATCAGGTATTTGCTTTATTACTCTTTGGAATCTGACTCGTTGGACACGTGTCAATCATTAAGATATCTGAAATTAGCTGTTAGTAAAAAATGTTCATCAATAAACAAATACTTAGTCAAACAAAACAAGTATTTTCTCTTCGCCTTCAACCTTTATTTAAATACCAGCGGTTTTACATACTTGGTATTTTCAGTGTATTTGCTATTTTACATTTACATATAGTTAGTAATCATCCAGTTGAAGGTGATAATATTTCTTTTTATGTACTCTATTGGCTAGGTATTTTATTTTTACTGTGGCAAAATCAACAGCAAGATTACATAACAACTTGGTTTTCCAATCTACTAGGTTTAGGACTAACACTCATAGTTATAATCAGACCGCTACATTTGTGGAGTTTAGACTTATTGTTGTTTCGATTCGGCCCAGTTGTTGCGGTTTTTGGTTTAGGATTACTATCTTTTGGTTTTTCAGGCATCAAATATCACTGGCGCTTATTTTTGTTGTTGTGCTTGATGCTTTCTCCCTATGGCTTCATCAACGAAATTTTTGCTTTTCGACTGCATTTTAGTGAATTAACTGCAACTATATCTGCTTTCTCACTTCATTATTTGGGATTGAAAGCTACTGCACGAGATGCTTTCGTCACATTACCTACGGGTCAAGTCGAAGTTCTTTATTACTGCACAGGTGGATTATTGATTTTATGGCTACTAAAGCTCACTTTGTTAATCATGATAGTCATTATTCGCTTAACTTGGCAGCAGAGATTAGGACTAATTTCATGCGCTGTATTTACAGGATTTATAGTTGGCTGTATTCGTGTAGCATTGTTAGCTGTTGTAGTTAATAATCACAATTTATTTGAATATTGGCATAGCTATACGGGAGGTGCTTTGTTTATGGCACTAGCAACTATTACTTATGCAGCTTTATGTAATTGGATACTTCCATTAGAACTATTGTATTCTACAGAAAAAGATGATACTGATACTAAAATTATAGTAAATCATCAAAGAATTTTGTTTCTTGTTGTTACCTTAATAGGAATTATATTAACTAATATTTATTTGATTACTACTGGGCGATCGCTCGATACATTTGTTTTACCAGACTCAATTAATTTAAATAGTTGGCAGCAAGTAAAAGTTAAATCCTGGAGTAATCAAAAATCTAATACTCCAACAGATACTAAGGCTATAATAGTGCGATCGCAAAAAGATTATAGCTATGTTAAAAATAACCAGCACCTAGAGTTACAGATGCGCTATTTTACGAATACTAGAGGTGAATCAAATCCTTTTTTAGAGCAGACAAGCGCAAATCAAAAAAATATTAGATATGTAAAAGGAGTTGGCTATTATCTGTTATACAGCGATGCTAAACAAACTTATTTAACAGCTTGTATAAATCCGCGTGGAGGTAGCACCGTTACCTCAACTCAATTTATGCAAAATCGATACACTTATGATTTGACTTGGAGTCGTATAGTACCTTGGATTTTTGGTAAAGAAATTCTAAGGGATAATCGTTGTATATGGGCGCAATTGTCTATTCCCTTAAATGAAGTAGCAGATACTGAAGTTTATGCAATTTTAGAATCATTTTGGGTTGCTAATTATGCTAACTGGCAATCTATTTTTTTGAATATAAATTAAAAATTTAGTATAAATTCGTAAGTAATTATTTGTTATTTAAAATTTTTTCATTCATTTTTTGAATTTACGTATATTCTCTATTATTAAATTTATTCATTTCCAAATATAACTAAAATTGCTGATGATCACAGCAACTGACGTAGCATATTTTCACAGAAAATAATTTAGGATTAAACAATTATAAGAGAGCGCTGAATTACAAATAGAGCATATAATTTCACAAAGTTTTATATCTGTAGTCAAACAAGTTGTTAGTTTTTTTAAAGACTAAGCTAAAATCTGCTACTTGTAGTTTTATTTGACTCTGAGTTTACTTCAAGGTGCAACATTATTAACTCCAAGATTTTAAAAATACTTTTTGAGTTTTGGATTGCTCTTTTCATTAACCTTAACTGAAATGTATTTGGTTTAGATGCTAAAAACACTAAATTATCGCATCATCCATTTGTCTAAATACTATCCACCAGACCGTGGAGGCATTGAAACACATGTTCAAACCTTAGCTAGATCTCAAGCTGCTTTGGGTGCGGAAGTTCATGTGATTTGTGTGAATGCTTTTGATCAGCATGGACATTTTTCTAATAGAACTCAGACTGTTAACGAGACAGATTGTAATGTACAGGTCACACGACTGGGTCGCTTTTTGTCATTTGCGCGATTTGATTTTTGTCCAAAAGTTTTAAGTAATCTTTGCCGATTGCTTAACGAACCAAATACCTTACTTCATCTTCATACTCCTAATCCAACAATGCTCCTAGCTTTAACTTTGCTACCTAGGCGTTTACCTTTGGTAATTACGCACCATAGCGATATTATTAAGCAAAGAATATTGAAGTATGTATTACGTCCTTTTGAATATCTAGTTTACAGTCAAACATCACGAGTTCTTACCACTAGTTCTCAATATATTCAAGGATCAAAACTTTTACGTTTATATCGTCATAAATTAAGTATTCTTCCATTAGGAATAGACTTTTTGAATTATATTGAACTAAATCAATTAGCAGTTGATTTTAGCCAGTATTTAAAAGCAAAATATGGAGAGACAATCTGGCTAGTAGTTGGTAGACTCGTTTATTACAAAGCACTGCATATAGCAATTGAAGCTTTAACTTTAGTGCCAGGAACGCTAATTATAATTGGCACTGGCCCTCTAGAACAAGAACTAAAAGCATTAGCAAAAAAACTAGGAGTCAATGACCGCATTGTCTGGTTAGGCCATGTCAGTGAAGATGAGCTTATAGGTGCTTATCAGGCTGCGACATCTCTTTGGTTTCCTTCTAATGTACGCAGTGAAGGATTTGGTTTAGTTCAGGTGGAAGCTATGGCGAGTGGTTGTCCTGTAATTAATGCTGATATTCCTTGTAGTGGTGTTCCTTGGGTAAGTCGGCATGAACAAGAAGGCTTGACTGTACCAATTAACGATTCAATTGCTTTAGCGAGTGCAGCAAAACGTCTGCTCTATGAACCTGGTTTGCGTACCAAATTAGTAATAGCAAGCCGCAAACGATCTGAGTATTTTAACCAAGAAACTATGGCTCAACGAAGTTTTGAATTATATGAAGAAGTTTTGAGTCAAGAGAGTAACTATATTGGCATCGCAAAACCAGTTAATTTATGATGAAAGTTTTGCATATTTATGCGGGAAATCTATTTGGTGGTGTAGAAACACTACTGGTAACATTGGCAAAAGAGCGAAGTTTATGTATGCAGATGCAGCCTTACTTCGCTTTATGTTTTGCAGGTAGATTAACAAATGAATTGCGAAGCTGGAACGCAAATATTCAGCAGCTAGGTAATGTAAGGATTAGTCATCCTTGGACAGTGTGGAGAGCAAGATTACAACTTCAGCAATTATTGAGGCGAGAGCAATTTGATGTTGTGATTTGTCATTCTTGCTGGTCACAAGCGATTTTTGGCTCAGTTGTCAAAGCAAACAATTTACCACTTATCTTTTGGTGTCATGATGTGCCTAATGGTCAGCATTTTTTAGAACAGTGGGCTAAAAGGGTTTCACCAGATTTAGTAATTGCCAATAGTCGCTATACTCAAGCTGCTGTGCCAAAACTTTATCCTAAAATTAATTGTGAGACTCTCTATTTACCAGTAGCCTGTGCTGATATTGGTAATGATGCTTCGATTCGCCATACTGTAAGAGCCGAACTTAACACTTCCGATGATGCAATAGTAATTATTCAGGCATCTCGTCTAGAACCTTGGAAGGGACAAAGGGTGTTACTTTCAGCTTTGGCACAACTGCGCCATATACCAGGTTGGGTATGTTGGTTAACTGGAGGAGTACAACGTCCTCATGAAGCTGAATATCTACAAGAACTTAAAGTACAAGTACAACAACTCGGTATAGGCGATCGCGTGCTATTTTTAGGACAACGGCATGATGTACCCCGCTTGTTGGCTGCTGCTGATATCCACTGTCAACCTAATACTAGTGCAGAACCATTTGGAATTGCTTTTGTAGAAGCCCTTTATGCAGCCTTGCCAATAGTGACAACAGCCATAGGGGGAGCAGCAGAAATTGTCGATAATTCCTGTGGGCGTTTAGTTGCACCAAATGATATCAATATTTTGAGTGAAGTTTTAGGTTCTTTGATTGCCAATCCTAGCGAAAGAGCTACTTTAGCGGCTGGGGGCAAATCACGGGCTGAGTATCTCTGTAATCCTGTAAAGCAGTTAACTCAGCTTTACAATCTCCTTTGTGAAGTTGTTGAACATAAGGTTTTAGTATGATTGCATCTGATGACACAAAACAAATAGTACAAGCTGATGTTGAAAACCGAGCGCAACAAAGCCTTGGTGCTAGTAGTGAGCCTGTTTACCAAATGGTATCTCGAACATTAGCACAACAATATTCTGGTAATGGTGTACTTGTAGATGTTGGTTGTGGTAGTGGGAAGCTCTGGTCGTTTGTAGGCGATCGCTTTAACCACTATATTGGTGTAGATGCTGTACGTTATGCTGATTTACCGGCAGATACAGAATTTATTCCTTTTAATTTGGATGTTGGTAAAGCACCTTTGCCAGATGGCTGTGCTGATGTAGTGTGTGCAGTTGAAATTATTGAACATCTCGAAAACCCACGGGCTTTTGTACGGGAACTAGTCAGGTTAACCAAGCCGGGAGGATTAGTAATTGTCACTACTCCCAATCAGTTAAGCTTACTCAGTAAATTGACTTTAATACTGAAAAATCAGTTCAACGCCTTTCAAGAAGCACCCGGTCTTTATCCGGCGCACATAACAGCTTTACTTGAAATTGATTTTTACCGTATTTATACGGAGTGTAATCTTACTGATCTTCAAATACAATACAGCAACTATGGACGTATACCTTTTACGTCGTGGCACTGGCCAGAAAATCTAGGCTTTCGTGGACAGGCATTTAGTGACAATATTCTTTGTGTAGGGCAAAAGCCAAAGGTACAAATATATACTATTTAACTAAAGGTTGAGATTATGAGGCTTTCTGGAATATTGAAACCGGAATATTTTTATCAACCAAAAGTCGCTTGGCAAAGATTATTACCATTTCGAGCAGTATCAACTGCTGAATTTGTCAATCAAAAACTTCCTTGGGGTATGCATATTAGAGTTCGTCCACAGGAAGAACATGGACGAATTCTTGCTACACTTGGAGTCGTTGATCTAGCCGTAACAGAAACTCTTTGGCGATTAACTGAACCAGGAGAAATAGTAGTAGATGTTGGAGCTAATATCGGTTGTATGACCGCAGTTTTGGCGGCTCGTGTTAGTTCTATTTCTGGTAGTTGTATTTGGGCTTTTGAAGCTCACCCAGAAATATTTACAGAGTTGAAATACAACGTTGATCAATGGCAAGAGCAATTAACAAATACACAGTTTATTATTCAAAACCTTGCCATTTCCGATCAAAGTGGTACTGTAAAACTTCTCATTCCTAAATCATTTAGTAGCAACCGAGGACTCGCTAGTATTATTGCTAATGATGAAAATTTAAATTCAAACAGTTTAATAAACTCAGAAAATATAATTGTCAACTCATGCACTCTAGATAATATATTTCCTACACAACTAATAGGAGTTATGAAAATAGATGTAGAAGGTCATGAACTGAAAGTAATTAAAGGAGCAATAAATTTACTAAAACAAGGTAGAATTCGTGATTGCATTTTTGAGGAACATCTTGACTATCCTACTCCTGTAACTACATTATTTGAGACAATGGGCTACAAAATTTTTAGAATTGAGAGAAATATTATTAGCCCTATACTATTAGCTCCTGATTCTAACGATGCACGTACTCATTGGCAACCAACAAGTTTTATTGCTACCCGTAATCCTGAAAGTGTGATGAGTAAGTTTCAGAAACCTGGATGGCAAGTATTACAGTAAAAAAAATAATACTTTTTAATATAACTATGTTTAAAAGCTTATTTATATGGTGGCTCAGTTGACTCTAGTGAGGAATATTTTAGTAATTTTTAGCTAGATTATAAGTAAAAAATGCACATATTTTAAAATACTTTGTTAAATGAATTAATGAACATAAAAAATAGTCAAAGATTACAAGATTACTCTATATTGGAAAAGCTAAATTGGACATGGGCGCACACCTTTATTCTCTTACAATTTACCTTTCAAATATTGTTGTTATTTCCGCAACTTGGCATTCTCCGAGTCCCACTAAGAATTGCTTCTTTTGCTTTTTGTCTATTTTTATTAATATTGTTACGTCCAAAAGGTTCTAAGCATCCCGCTCATAACTCAGCAATTGTAGTACTAGCAATCATGCTGTTAGAGCTATGCCTACATCCATATATTAATTCAATGACGGCAGGAATAGCTCAATGTGCGATGTATCTTGCTATTTTCAGCCCCCTATTCTGGGTAAGAAGCCTAAAAATTACACAAATTGGTTTTCAAAGTTTAATGTTTCTCATGTGGGGTATTCATACTTTGAGTGCCAGCTTTGGAGTGTTACAGATATACTATCCTGGAAAATTTCAGCCTTCTCTTTCTACATTTATTCAAAACAGTACTTTTAAAGGAGACAACCTTTTAATTACTTTAGCTAATGGTGAAGAGGTTTATAGACCGATGGGTTTAACTGACACACCCGGAGGAGCAGCAATTGCTGGTTTTTATGCTTTTTTATTTGGTGTTGTGATTGCACTCAAATACAAAAACCCAACTGTACGTATTGCTGGTATAAGTAGTGCTGCTTTTGGTCTGTTTTGCATTTACCTAACTCAAGTTCGTTCTATTTTGGTATTCGCTGCTATTTCTATGATCTTTTTGGCAGTTGTGTTGATGAGGACAGGTCAAATTGCGCGTCTAACGATGATGGTATCAGGTGTGACAGCTTTGTTTGCAGCCACGTTTTCTTGGGCGATCGCAGTTGGCGGAAAGTCAACACTGCAAAGGTTATCTAGCTTGTTTGTTAGTTCTCCTCAAGAAGTTTATCAACAAAACCGGGGGAATTTTTTGCAAACTACTATTGAAACCCTACTGCCTCAATATCCTTTAGGGGCAGGTCTGGGGCGTTGGGGAATGATCAATAATTATTTTGGTGATAATACTGACCTGATATCTCAGCCAATTTGGGTCGAAATTCAGTGGACAGGATGGTTGCTCGATGGCGGAGTTCCACTGATATGTGCTTATATTGTTGCACTTTATTTAGCGTGTCAGACTGCTTGGAATATTGCCACTAGTAAGCAATTAGGTGACTTTGCGCTATGGGGTGGGTTGATTTTTGCCTATAACATCGGTGCTGTGGCAATTACTTTTAACTATCCTCTATTTATAAGTCAGGGCGGCATGGAGTTTTGGTTACTAAATGCCGTACTGTTTGTAGCTACTCGTAATAGCAAAGTTGGGGATAACAAACTTTTACAATCTGTCCAGCTATGAAGTCTTATCTACTGATAACAGGTGATTTTGTGAGAACGGGTGGGATGGACAGAGCTAATTTTGCTTTGGCTGACTACCTAGCAAGACAAAAACAACAAGTATATTTAGTTGCCCATCGGGTGGCAAATGAGTTGTTAGCTTATCCTAATGTTAAATTTCATCGAGTATCCAAGATAGCTAAGTCTTATTTATTCAGTAGTCCCTTGCTAAGTAGCATGGGACGCACTTTAGCACAACGCTTAACAAACGCTGGAGGACGAGTGCTAGTAAATGGCGGTAACTGCCAATGGGGAGATATCAACTGGGTGCATTACGTTCATGCAGCTTATCGACCTAACAATCCGACTGGGTTGTTACGTCAGTTGAAAAATGTAGTCTCTTATAAGCTGTTTTTGAAAACAGAACGACAAGCTTTGCAATTGGCGCGGGTAATTATTGTTAATTCAGATAAAACAAAAAGAGATTTAGTAGAGAAACTAGGGATTGCAGAACAGCGCCTCCACAAAGTTTATTATGGCATCGATCCCCAAGTCTTTTTTCCAGCGACACAACAGGAGCGTGTAGCACTTCGTCAGCAGCTTGGATGGCCTGCTGACAAAACGATTGTAATGTTCATTGGTGCTTTAGGCGATCGCCGCAAAGGATTCGATACACTTTTTGCAGCTTGGCAACAGTTATGTAATTTACCAAATTGGGATGCTGATTTGGTAGTAATTGGGGTTGGTACAGAACTGAAACTGTGGCAACACCGCGCTATTGTTGCAGACATCAGTTCACGTATTCATTTTCTGGGCTTTCGTACTGATGTGCCACATTTATTACAGGCGGCTGATTGCTTAGTTGCTCCTACTCGTTATGAAGCTTACGGTTTGGGAGTACATGAAGCCCTCTGTTGTGGTTTACCAAGCATAGTTAGTGCTAACGCTGGAGTTGCCGAACGCTATCCGCCAGAGTTGCAAGACTTGTTAATTACTAATCCTGAGAATGCTGTTGATTTAGCGGCGCGACTGCAAAAGTGGTGGTGCAATAAAAACCATTACAGCAAATTAGTATCTTCTCTTTCGCAAGCATTACGAGCTTACACTTGGGACGATATGGCAAAAAATATTTTAAACCATATAGAGCAATAGTTTTAAACAGATGAAATCTCTACGGATTTTGCTAGTAATCAATTCACCACCAATACCATTTGGTAATGCTGATGCTAGGTGGTACTACGTTTTGCTTAAAGGTTTAGTTGAAAAAGGTCATCACGTTACTGCATTTGCAACCTCTAGCAAATCAGAAGACATCGCCAAAGCTCAGGCTCTTTTTCCATCACCTAATTATGACTTGCGTTGCTATCTCATTCCTAAACAAAGTACTGGAATAATGGCAAAGATAAAAACTATACGGCAACCTTATTCCTACATCTTTAGTCAAGAGTTACGCCAAGATTTAGCGACAGAACTGACTAAACCTTATGATATTCTTCATCTAGAACAGCTTTGGAGTGGTTGGCTAGGACTTCAGCATCGCAAAAGAGCAGTAGCTAATGTTCATTATCTATTTTCATTAGATGGAGCTTTTGAGTATAACAACTCTCTAGAAACTCACTTTAGACGATTTTTTACCTACCAAGCTGAACAGAAATTGCTCAAAGCTTTTCCAAGAATAATTACATTATCAGAACGTTTAGCAAAGCATATTCAACAAGTTAATTCTCAAGCTCAAATTTATACAGTTCCATTAGGAATTGACTTTTCGCTCTATCCATTTGCTGAAAAAAAGCAGCTAAACCAGCAGCCAACAGTTGGATTAATTGGTGGATTTAACTGGACACCATCCTATTCTGCGGCTGAAAGACTTATAAATAAACTATGGCCAGAAATTAAACGCCGTGTTCCTAATGCCAAACTGCAAATTGTTGGGCGGTCTGCTAAAAATGCCCTTGCAGCATTCAGCCATATAAAAGATTTGGAAATTCACCAAGATGTACCAGATACTTTACCCTACTTTGCTAATACAGATGTGATGTTATATGCACCTCTTGCAGGTAGTGGCATGAAGGTTAAAGTAATGGAAGCTTTTGCTTTAGGTACACCAGTTGTTACCAATTCTGATGGTATAGAAGGTATCCCGGCTTGTGATGGTATTCACGCTGGTATTTGTGAAGATGATGAAGGTCTAATCAAACGAACTGTGGAGTTATTAGAGAATACATTTCTTCAAGATAAACTACGCCTAAAAGCTAGACAGTTAATTGAAGAATATTGTAGTCCTCAAGTAACGGTTGAGCAAATTGAACAAATTTATCAAATAATAAATAGTAACTTATTATGAATATTAAAAGTAGTTTTCGTGACTTATGGTTATTAACTAGTTTCTGGAATGGATGGGAAATGGTACGCTATTTACGAAACCCACAACCAGTTAAACAAGCAACATTATTTAACGGCAATAATATCGTACATCCACACGATAAAATAGGATTGGTTGAATCCATTCTCGAATTATGCTACGAACAAGCTTATTTTCCTCATGACTTCTATATGTAAAATTTAGTAACTATTAAAAATCACGTCTTTCTGTAGAGTAAGTCAAATAAATTTTTGAGCAGCTTTTACAAAAGCATTAAAAACCTCATAAAAAATATGATCAAGATTGTAGTCCTCAAGTAACGGTTGAACAAATTTATCAGAAAAAATATTAACACTTTAAGGAAGCTATATTTTTAATTTATTAACTAACATGCCAAAAATTATTGTTGTCAATAACTATTCTCTGAATTGGGATATTGAAGAAATTACAAATTTCAAAAAACCAAATCAGACTATCTGGGGAATAAATTATTTGCAAGAATGGGGTTATGATATACTATTGATTCCACAAACAACATCAAGTAATTTACATAGGTTAAATAATTTAATCAATAAGTTTTCTCCTGCTGACATGGGAGATTTTGGTCAACAATTTAAAGCTCTAAATGAATTAAATGAAGCAGATTTAATATACGATACTTCAGGAACTCAGGCACAAATTCTATCTTACATGAAAGCTATGGGTTTACTCCAAGTTCCTATTGTTAGTATTTTTCACAAAAAGCTTCAACCATCTAGATTTAAAAATATAAAAAAACCATTCATCACCTCATACGTGAAAGGAATAGATGCTTTTATATGTTTAAGTAAAACTTTTCAAAATAGCATCATTGCTTATGGAGGAGAAAAAAAAGCTTTTAAAGTGGACTGGGGGCCTGATTCTAATTTCTACTCTAGCTATGTTAAAAGCGACAGGGGTGACATTGTAGCTATAGGTAGAACTAACCGAGACTTTGTAACTCTGGGACTAGCAGCTTCTCAAATAAAAGTGCCTGTACATATTATTTGCTGTGAGTTTAATGTGACAGAAAAATTTAACAGCTTCGGAGAAAATGTAAAAGTTACTGTGATGCCAAATGATCAAGTTATCGATGGAAAACAATTTTATGATATTTTAGCTGGTTGTAGAGCGATCGCTATACCTCTGACACATTTAGGAGTAACACATCTAGCAGGATTAACCTCATTACTAGATGCTCTTGGAATGGGTAAACCAGTGATAATGACTAAAAATAACCACATCGACATTGATATTGAAGCAGAGGATATTGGCATTTCGGTAGAACTTGGAGATGTAACAGGTTGGGTAAAAGCAATGCAATGGTTTGAAGCAAATCCAAATAATGCATTAGTTATGGGGAAAAAAGCCAGAAAACTTGTTGATAATCATTTAAATTCTCGTATTTTTGCAGAGCGAGTCAAAGAGATTTTTGAACAGCTTTTACAGAAGCATTAAAAACCTCATAAATAATATGCAATTAAGTCAAAATACATAAAAAATATGATCAAGGTTGCATTTAATGCCAGACTTCTGACAACACCTACATTGAGAGGATGGAACCGCTACACTATAAATCTGTTGCAAGAATTAGCAGCATTGGGTATAAAACTTTTTTTGTACTCAGACCAGCCTTTACATTCAACGCATTTAGAAAAGTTACCTATAGATAGCTATTATGTACGCATTGCTCCCCCTATGCGCTATGTTTTATGGGAACAATATTGGTTGCCAAAACAATGTGAAAAAGACAAAATAGAGATTTTACACTGCCCAATGAACTTTGGTCTTCCTTGGTCAAGTCCTTGCCCTCGCGTATTGACTTTGCATGATGCAATAGACCAAGTTTATTACTCCCAAGATAAATCTTGGTATCAACAGTTGAATCTGACAGATATACAAAATAGAATTTATCATTGGATTGCGAGAAATCAAGCAGAGCGTATTATTACTGTTAGTCAGCATTCCAAACAAGATATTATTGAATATTTACATATCCCAGAAAACAAAATTACAGTTATTTACGAAGCTGCTAATAAAACTTTTCATCAGAAAATAACTCAATCTGAATCCTTACGAGTTCGTGATAAATATCAGTTACAACGTAGTTATATTTTTTATATTGGTGGCTGGGAAAAACGCAAAAATATTCCTTTCTTAATGAATGCTTTTGCTCAAGCTAATATAAAGGGCGTAGATTTAGTACTCGCTGGTGGTAAAGATGAAGAGCGTACTACACTAGTTAATTTGGCAGAATCGTTAGAAATAAAAAATCGTTTGCAGCTTTTAGGTTGGGTAGATGACGTAGATTTGCCAGCACTTTATGCTGAAGCTATCTGTTTTGTTTATCCTAGCGAATACGAAGGTTTTGGTCTGCAAATGTGTGAAGCAATGGCGGTTGGTTGTCCAGTTTTTGCTGCAAGATCTACTTGTTTACCAGAGGTTTTAGGCAATGGTGGTGAAACTTTTTCAATTTCTGAAACTGAAGAGCTAGTTAATTTATTGCAGTGCTTAGTAAACGATAGATCCTACTATTATCATCTAGCTAATCGAGCTAAAAACCGCAGCCAACAATTTAGTTGGCAAACCACTTCTCAAAGAACGCAAGAAGTTTACCAACAAATATTATGCAAGACAATCTAGTTTATTTAAATTATTGGGAAAGAAAAGAATTGCTAAAATCAGGAGTACCAAAATTCTTTTTAATTCGGTGGTGGTTATCATCAGAACTTTGTGAGGTTGAACAAGTTATTTTTAACACAATTAAAAATCGAGATACTATTCTTGATGTAGGAGCTGGTGATCTGAAAATAATGCAAAAAATGAAACAAGCAGGTTATTCAGGACAGTATCATACGCAAGATATAGGTGCAGAATTTAAATATGAATATACAACTTTAAATGAAATAAAACATCAATACTCAGCTATTTTATGTTTAGATATTATCGAGCATTTACAGTTAACAGAAGGTCTAGCAATGATTCATAAAATGATTGGTTTGTTAGCTCCAGGTGGTGTAATTATTTTACAAACTCCTAATGGACGCTGTGTAAGAAGTCCATTAGCTTCAGATATGACGCACATTCATTGTTACAATATCAATGATTTATGGTCTTATTTAACATGTATGGGATTACAAGTTGAAGGATATAGAGTTGTTTTTGAAGCAAAACAAAAAACTTGGAATCAGCGAATGATAGAAATAGTAGGGAAATATATTATTACTCGCATTTTAGGTCTTGATTATGCTGATAATATAATTTTGATTGGTTATAAGCAAAGTGTTAAATAATAAATGTGATATATAAATATTATCAAACTCTAAAAAATCCTCAACTTCCTTTCTTTTACTATTCCTAATATCCAATAAATTTAATATAAATAAAATGCATCGTACTGGACGTTCAGTAGTTAACTTTGCCACTGGACTTATGTTGCAAGTGATAACACTGAGCATAGGTTTATTCGCTACCCCTGTGCTACTAAGTTGGCTAGGTGACGATCGCTATGGAGCATTTCGCGCTGCAACTGATTGGGGAAATTATCTTAATCTCTTAGAACTGGGAATAGGTGGTTCATTATTGGCGCTGTTGGCAAAAGCGGTTGGAATTGGCGATCGCCACCAAATCCGTCTCACACTAGCAACGGGAATCAAAACCTACCTCAACATTATGGGTGTCATGATGCTGGTAGGAGTTGGATTGGGCTGTTTCATAACTAATTTAGTGCCTGTTAAAGGATTACTCGTAGGCGAACTCCAAAAGGGCTACTGGTTGGGATTGTTGGGTATTTTATTACTACCTTTAAGCCCTTTTCGCCTCTTAGCAGCCGCTAGTCAACGCAGTTATGCTGATAACGTGTTTATTATTTTTCAAAGTTTGATAGTTACTAGTGTGTCATTACTACTTGCACGAGCTAAATTTGGCATCACTGGACAATATATAGCTATATTATTAGGGAATATTTTCTTTCAATTAGTTATGTGTTGGGATGGGCTGCGTCGTTATCCAGATGTTTTTAGATATTTAGGCGATCGCAAATCCCAACTTCCTATCGAAAAACAAATCTGGCAACTGAACTGGCCGACATTAGCTTTAAATCTTTCTGGTCAGATGAGCTTGTTTACCGATAACATTATCATCTCCTCTAGCCTTAGTCCGGCAACCGTTGTGCCGTTTTTTGTTACCCAACGTTTGACAATGCTGGCACAATCGCAAATACAAGGCATTGGCAATGCTACCTGGGCAGCTCTTGCCGATCTGTATGCTAAAGGAGAACGAGAAAAGTTTAACACCCGTTTGATTGAATTAACACGGCTAGTAGCAGTGATGGGACTAGCTTTTATGGTGGCGATCGCAGCGTATAACCATTACTTTATTAAACTATGGGTAGGAGAAGACCGCTTCGGTGGTGATGGAATTACCTTACTAGCTGCCTGTAATGGGTTTTTGCTAGGGCTGTTGTCGCTTTGGGGATGGTGTTTTTCTGGTACTGGCAACCAAACTAAATTAGTGCGACCTGCTACACTAGCTGCTGTAATTAATTTTTTAGCCAGCATTATCAGTACTCACTTTTTTGGTATTATCGGACCGTTGTTGGGTACTTTTATTGCATTTACAACTGTTAGTTTATGGCAATTACCATTACTAATGCGGGAAGTTTTTGGTACATCTTTAAGACAACTTTTTTTAGCAGTTGCTCAACCTCTGACAGTTAGCCTTCCTTATAGTTTATGCATTTGGTGGATTGCCAAAAACCATACTCCGTGGGGATGGTTAGGATTAGCTACGGAAATGATTTTGACTGCACTCATTTACTTTGCGCTCACTTGGTTGTTAGTGTTAAATGAGTCTGAGCGTAAACAATGGGGTAATCGCTTAAAAATGCTATATTCAAGTTTAAAACAGTACGCTCATCATTCCAAATGATAACGGGAAAAGTCAGATAAGCCATTGAGGTCAACACACTCGCTGATTCAACCTCCTGTTATTCCCATACCCCTACAGCACCATCAGCACATTCGCCAGTACCGCAATCTGCCGCGCCACCAGTTGCTTCGCTTCAGTAACCGAACCGTGACGTAGTTCGTAAATGGCTTGGTGCAGTCCTGTGTGGGCATTGGTTGCACCGTTGGTTTTAAAGAGCGATCGCACTTAGACTAGGTATCTTTTCAAGTAAACTGTCAAAAGCAATCCGATCAATGCGGATACTTAGTAATTTTCTCTACTTCAGCACTTAGTACTGAGTCAAGTCAATTGATGGCTATTTGAATGCTTCGATCTGGTCTAGATAAACATTAATTAGCTTATTATCAATAACTAAATCTTCAATTTGTGGCCAAACACGGGCTAGAAACGAGTGAAATTCACTTTTTCGCAGATTTCCAAAGCGTAGATGCACTACTTTTGGTGGGGACAAATCAAGCATCAATCGATCCGAAAAATCTGCATCTTTGGTAACAATCACCAAATCTTTCTCTTTTGCATACTGCAATATCTGAGTATCACTCGGACTATCACCTAATATTGAAACATGGATGATGGAAAAAGATGGCGTAAATTGGATTTTAGAAGGTAGATTTTCATCAAATAAAAATCCATTCATGCAATTTTTCTAACTTCGTAGTGATTTGCCATTAACTTTGCCGCGAATTGCATACAAGCATAAATATCTTCTCGTTTTAGAGAGGGATACTCTTCCAGGATTTCTTCGATGGAATCACCTGCACCTAAAAATTCCATAACCGTTTGCACAGTAATTCGAGTGTTGGCAATAACAGGTCGTCCATTACAAATATCTGGATGAATATTTATTCGATTTTGCATCAGGATTCTCTCTTCTTCTTGAAAATCTCAAATTAGACTGTTAATACAATATTAGCCATACAGTACCACGCCTCACATTCGCTGTCTTCCGCAATCTACCACGCCACTATCTGCTTCGCTTCAGTCACGCCCACCATGCCGTAGTTCGTGGATAGCTTGATGCAGTCCGGTGGGGCATTCGTTGCGCCTGTGATTGCTGTTTGTAGAACTTGTGGCTCTGTCATGCTCACATTTTTTTGAGCATTCGTTTTTGATATTGCTGAAGACATCGCTTGTTACTCAGACTTAGCTAAACTTCCTGTAATTTCTGAGATGATTGAATTTCTGGCATTGGCTCTAATGCGGTAGTTACTGGGGAATATCGGCAATAGCAAATAACCACAGCCTCAAAATCATGATTGGGAATTTCTGGGTGGTTCCAGTGGGCAGATTAAATCTTTGAATCAAATAACTACAGCCTCAAAATCATGATTGGGAATTTCTGGGGCATATTCCCCTTACTTACTGTTTACGGTTTTCTTTGTGATTATACTTTCCTCGTAGCAATAAAAGAGGGATTAGGTGAAACTGATTGATTTAAGATTGTTTAGTAACTAGTGTTAGATGATTGATTGTAGGTAAAGGGTGATTACATGAAATGCGGTGAGCTTTACCAATTCTGGTTGCGCTGTACATTCATTTCTCACACCTTCATGATTTCATGTGAGGAAATCCAATGTTTGACTCCAGGAAAGTTATCCAATTTTTTGCCTTATCCAGTGTGTATGTAGTTTATCTTCTCACCACTGTAGAGACTTCTTTCGCAGCATTGTCAGTGATCGAAACTTCCAATGTATTACGGGCTGAAAAACTAAGGCAGCGAATGTCAGTGATTCTGGCATCAAGCGATGATAAAAAATCACAATTGCACCAGCAAACAAATGTAAAACTTGAAGAAATAGAAAATATACCACAAGTGATCCAAATAGGTGAACGTGAAGTAAACTACCGCGATATTCGTCTCGATTATTACAATAAATATCTCCGAACACTTAAACGTCTACCTTCTGAGGGGCAGTCAATAAAAATCCATACCAAAGACAGTAATATTCAACGACTACTCAAGCAACAGCTAAATGATGCACTTGAGATATATCAAATTGTTGGACAATTGCTAGATACTGGAGAGGTAGATATTAATTTAAATCATCCCTCAACGCTTCCAGCTATTCAAGTGGCGATCGCTGAAATGAATTTAGCAACTAATCCAAACGATCAGGCAACAGCTAACGAGGTATGTTTAAATATTGCCCAAAGATGGCAGCAGGATAGTCGAGCTTTAGAGAAAGCTGGTTTGGGTACACGTTCAGATGTGTTGCAAGCTCGTTATTGGGCAATGCAATGTGGAATTCAAAGAATGAGATTGGAAAAAAATAATTTGAATTCAAGTGTTAATAGCGAGTTTCAACCACAGCTGCAAAGACCTATAAAGTTAGAAGAGATAGAGCCGATCATTTTGGGAAAAAATAACATGATTGATCTGGCACCCATAGACAGTAAAGAACGCTTACGTCGAGAAGTTGAACAGATTATTAACCCTCTTATTGGTTACTACAATGCAAATATCAAACTTTTAAAACCAGTTACTACAAAACAGTTATTAGAGATTCGTACCGAGGATAGCGATCTTCAAAAGCTGCAAAAGCAGCTTTTGCCTGTAGCAGTTGAATTTAATCGACTTCAGGGACTTAGATTAACTGCTGGGATACTAACTAATACTATTGGTAGAGGAAGAAATACTGGTAAAGCAATAAGTAATTCTACTGCTGAGATAATGTTGTCAGCTATTCAGATTGCACTCGCTAACATGAATTTAGCAACTAACCTAAATGAGCGGGCGTTAGCTAACGAAGTAAGTTTAAAAATTGCTCAAACTTGGGAAAAAAACGCTGTTCTTGAGGAAAAAACTGCTTTTGATAAACGCATCGCAGTTTTATCAGCTCGTTATTGGAGAAGACACTGTGAAATTCAAAAGCTTCGGACAGAATCTAAGTAGTCGTGGCTGATCCAATACTTTTCGGTTACGATTTAAGGCTCTTCCATAGGTGTTATGCTAAACTTTAAAATAAAATTAGAGGCTATTTATAAAGTAAATCTAAAGGCGAGTAGGAGGGGATGAGCGCCCAGGCTGTCTAATTGGTATGTGAGAGTTTGAGACTCAAGCATAAAAAGAAGTTCCTGACATTGATTAACTAAAACTTATATTTTGCTAACTGAATGAGGATGAAGATAGCGTTTTTGTTAATAGGGTGCTTCTGCTAAAGCTAGTCAACAACGTTGAGCATTGTACCGTCCTACACCCCTACAACACCATCAGCACGTTCGCCAATACCGCTATCTGCCGCGCTACCAACTGCTTCGCTTCACTCACTGACCCATGCCGCAGTTCGTGAATGGCTTGGTGCAGTCCAGTGTGGGCGTTAGTCGCTGCTGCGATCGCTGTTTGTAAAGTTTGAGGGTTTGTTATTGGTTGACTCATTTAACCTGGTGTGGGCTTTAGCTGCAAGAGCGATTGCTCTATCTAGTGATTGCTGCTTTTTGGATTAACCTTTTAGCAGTAATTCTCTTGTCACCCAAAATTCTTTACCTTAGTTGCTAATATGACTTACATTGCAAGGGCTACCGTTGCTAGAGCCTTAAAAATCTAATAGCTTAGACATTGCTATTCCCAATTTTAGTAAAGCGATCGCATTGCTATGGAAAGTAGGCGATCGCTTTTGCTTTACGGTAGACAACTCAGAGCATAACATTTATTATATGGTGGAGTCAAGCCAGTCTTGTCAAGAATTGATTATGTTGGAATTAGATGTTATCGCCAGTATTAACTGGAATCCTGCCTATGGAGAGCGATTAAGAGAGATGCGCGGTAAAGTGTCTATGCAAATGTTAGCAGACGAAGTTACCGAAAAATTTGGTTATCGCGTTACTAAGCAGTATATTCAAATGATGGAAAAGCCCTTTGGTGAAAGAGCTTCCAAAACTGTACCTTTTCTACTGCTTCGTTATATATGCGCTTCATTAGGCAGGGACGTACAAGAAATATTTGATTCCCCAAAAATTACTAAAAAAATGACAAGACAGTCTTGACTTTTGACAAGACTGTCTTTACTATTAAATTAGTAGAAAAACAACATAATACCTCTAGGTAAGCGTTGTAAAACTACTGAAACAAAAGGCGATCACCCACTTCTTGGCCGGAGAGGAGATCGCCTTTTATGAAAACCCTATACATTTGTACAGGATCTATATTATGGCTTATCCCAAATACACACAGCAAGCATCTTCACGTTACAGCCTCAAAACAATTACTGTTGCCCCCAACGACGAACAAGTCACAGCCCAAGCCGGACTCGACCAGTTCATCACCTTAACGGGTGACAACGTGGTTAAAGAGCTTGTTGAATCAAGGATAGAGCCTGAAAGCCCCGCTGAAAATAGAGGCGTTTGTGAGGTTTGAGGTTCATCAATTCATGAGCTAAGTCAGACCATAATTCCATCCCGTAGATCCATAGCTGTCCATAGAGAGCAAAGCTAAAATCGCTCTGTCGAGGGGTCAGGGGAAACGCACCTTATTTTCTAACAAAAACTAATAAGGATTTCAAAATCATTTATATAATAGGACTTACGCAACTGGCACAGTGCGATCGCCTTAATAGTAGATAAGTATTACTTTGGCACAGTTCTGAAAGCTTTGTATTCGGAATAGAAATGGTATTAGTGAAGCACTATTGAAATATTTATGAGAAAATAAGTATCTTAGTCCAATACCTCTGCCAAATTACGAGGGTTCAACGCCCGTAGAAACGGGATGAATGCGTCCTAAAGAAGTAAGCTTGGCAAAAATCTGGTTTAATAAAATAGGCTCAGGGATTTCTGGAAGCATTTTTAAAATTTCATGGATATATCGAAAGCCACGATAATGAGCCTTAAGGTCAATAATGCCGGAGCCGGGATTAATGAGGCGAAAATCAGCGAGAAGATGATGAGATAAATTAACCATAAAAAATGCGAAATTAGCAGCGTTAGTTACCGCAGTTTGCCTCAGATTCATAAAATCTTCCAACCCCCAAAACTGCTTTGCATCACGGAAGTTAAACTCGATTTGAAAGCGGAGTTTGTAATAATCAATTATTTTTTCAAATGATAATTCCAGGTCACTGGAGAATAGAACTACATGGCTACGAACATTAGTCTTAAGATTGGTTTTGACTAAAATCACTACATTTAGAGCTTGGGCAAATTCTTTGTGAAGGAGAGTGGCTTGATAAATATCACTTTGAATCTCATCCTCAATGCTACTTTTAGATAAATATTTGTCAGGTATATTACTATAGTCTAGTTTGTCACCGTATTTACGACGAGAGCGTTTATGATAGTCAGGATTTTCATAAGGGATATATAATGCTGAATCGTGGCGCAACTTGGAAATTATGTGCAAGTTCACTTGTCGTGCCATCTGTAAAGCGTTGTTGTTACCAAAATGACCATCTACTACCAAGTATGTTAGGGGAATAAAATTAGCTACTAACTTGAATAGTGAATTAATCATCTTTTTAATTAGCAATAGTTCAGATGTGAATATCACTTCGGTTTTATTTTTGTTTTTACTCCCTTTTGGTCGTCCACGTCCACGTTTTTCTTTGGTTTTTATTTTTTCGCTTGACAACTGAATATTTGTTTTAGTATTACTCTTGATTACTTGTTCTATTTGAATCGGAAATGACTGTCTTTGCTCAACACTTACTAACGACAAGACAAAGAAAGATAGCCCTGATATAGGTTTGTTTACTAGGCTAGAGAAGAATCTATCCAACCCATAAGTCTGTTTACCCGACTTGCTGACTACAACTTCATCTCCGGCAAGCAAATATACTTCATCCTTTCGCCATAAATGTTTACGAAAAAACAGCCAAAACAATGTTGCCCAAGGTATTACTGTATGAAAAAATCTCAACATTGTCCGATAACTACCACCAATGTCTGTCCAACGAGAAATTCCCAACATGGTGGCTCGGCCGCTCATTGCTAACATGGCCATGATGATCTGGTTCATTCGGCGCATCGTCGTAGCGTTGATCTGCGGTAGCAGGCATTGTAACAGTGATAGGATGTCCAACATGGGCGAATTGTAGCTTTTGAGTTGTCGTTTGGGAAGACAACAACTCTACTACAAAGCGCCCTCTCTCTTCATACTCTTTTTTTGGCGAAGGTATTGCTAATAAAGAAAACTTCAATACCAGTCGTCTCTAGCTTGAGGCATACTTGCCTGTAAATTCATGCCTCCAAAGTAATACTTGAGAAATAGTTTGCGGATGGCAAAGTGTATTTTCTTCTGGCTGCTTTGTACTTTAAACATCTTGCAAAAGTAACTTTTGCTTTCCGGTTGGGGTGCATGTTAAAGGGAAAATTCCATCCCTTTCCCAAATGATATTCTCCAAACTCTTACCCAAGGCTGGAAAGGGCTGAAGCTGAGATTGCAGCAGGGGTTGGAGAGCGCTGGTCAGTTTTACACTGATCTAGTATCTAGGATTGGCGAGGCTGTTAATATTGCTGATGGGGAGCCTTACTGGAACGGCTATTTGGGTCAGTGGCAAGTCTGGGTTAACTTTGAGGGAGGGTGTAAGTCTGTGGTGTGCGATTGGTTGGTGGTAGTTTAAGTGCCTATATTCTGGATAATTTTTGTATTTATACAATTGTAGAAAGGTACATCTTACAACTATGAATATCTTATACATGAATTGCTACAGAAAGATTTCTACTAACGCATCAGTCGCTCATGAGCAGACACTCCGTTGAGCAGCTAGTTGTGCCGACAGACGCGGAAGTGGCGTAGAAATTCCCTCTTCTCCGTACTGCTTCACCTGTTGTACAAAATTACTACCAGTATCTTCATCATTATTTTATCTATGTAAAGTAGAAATAAATCTTCGCTACATCAAAATTTTGACATTGCTTTTTCAGTGCTAGTGATTTATTCTAAGTACTGAGTTATCAGCAATTTAACTGATAGCTGATTGCTGTTTAATTAGAGTTTTGTAAAGAATAGTTTTATTACTAAGCCAAAACAAATTTACAAGTTTATTTGATAAGTGTAAATCGAATTTTACTAATTTAAATATGATTTACTCTTGAAATAAAAGCTCAATTTATCTCAGAAAAACTATATTAATCAAGTATTTCTTCCACTAATTGAGATAAACCTTAATGGAAAGCACTCAAATATTACAATTATTTAACAAAACAAGCTCTCTAAGCCGCCTAGTATTCATTGACCCTACAGTTGAAGACTACCAAAGTCTAGTTGCAGGGGTATTACCGAATACGGAAGTTGTGATTTTGGATGCTGCACGAGACGGAGTAGAGCAAATTAGCGAAATATTGACACAAAGAACTGGAGTCACTAGTTTGCATCTTGTCTCTCACGGCGCGCCGGGGCGGATATATTTAGGTAACACTCAACTGGGACAATATACTCTCAATCGCTATGCCGAGCAATTGATGCACTGGGCTGATGCTTTGAGTGCTGACGCTCAAATATTGCTTTATGGTTGCAATGTTGCCCGAACAAAATTAGGCAAAACATTTGTGCAATGCTTGAGCGAACTAACAGGTGCTGTTGTATTGGCATCTGATGACAGGACAGGCAGTGCAGCACTAGGAGGAAACTGGGAATTAGAAGTTAGAACTGGAACTAGTAGTGTTGCTCTTGCTTTTGAATCAGCAACCTTGGAAGCATACGGGGAAGTGTTTGCTAAACCCTACTTAATCAAAGACATTTTTCTTGGCTCTAGTAGTTCTAAGATATCAGAGTTAATAAACGTTAATGGCACTGTTTATTTCGTTGCCGATGACGGCATTCATGGCCCAGAGTTATGGAAAAGTGATGGTACAAAACAAGGTACTGTCTTAGTTAAAGATATCTATCTAGGGACTAAAAATTCTAGAGTTTCCCAACTAACTCAGGTTAATGACACTCTATATTTTGCTGCTAACGATGGCACAGGTACAGATTACTTTGGGGATAAATTGTGGAAGACCGATGGTACTGAAACTGGTACTGTTGTAGTAAAGGGAGTAGACTATGGTTTTCGTACCAAAGTCGGCTCACTTGTAAATTTTGATGGCGTCCTCTATTTCGGTTTTGATGATGGTAATCATAGAACTAGCGAAAACACTAATGACTTATGGAAAACTGATGGCACAAAAGAAGGTACTGTTAAAGTCAAAGACTTAGGGAATCAAGGTTTCTTTGTTATTAATTCATTTTTGAACGTCAACGACACGCTGTTTTTCAATTTTTTCAGTACTGACTTTTATGGCTCTTTTGACTTGCCTTTTGATTTGTGGAAGAGTGATGGTACACAAGAGGGAACAATCCAGCTTTATAACCAAGATTCTATTTTATTAACTAGTATCAACGATACTCTCTATTTTTTCACAGTAAATAATTTTGACGATATTGAGGGCAATATTATTGGTTTAGAATTATGGAAAAGCGATGGCACAAAAGAAGGCACGGTCTTAGTTAAAGATATTAACTCAGGATCTTCTGGTTCCTTTCCCTTTAATGCTATTGACTTCAATGGTATCTTATATTTCAGTGCTAATGACGGTACTCACGGTGCAGAATTATGGAAAAGTGATGGCACAAAAGAAGGCACGGTCTTAGTTAAAGATATTAACTCAGGATCTGGTAATTCTGCTCCTTTTAACCTAACCAATGTCAACAACACCCTATATTTCGTAGCTAACGACGGTACTTACGGTGCAGAATTATGGAAAAGTGATGGCACAAAAGAAGGCACGGTCTTAGTTAAAGATATTAACTCAGGATCTGGTGATTCTGCTGCCTCCAGCCTGATTAACGTCAACGGAACTGTGTATTTTGTTGCAAATGATCGCATTCACGGTTTAGAGTTGTGGAAAAGCGATGGTACAGCAGAAGATACTGTCTTAGTCGCAGACATTAATCCTGGATCTGGTAGTTCCGATATATCTGACCTGAACTACTTTGATGGCATTCTCTACTTCTTAGCTGATGATGGCATGTACGGTAAAGAGTTGTGGGCATTAAGCATTAATCCTGCCGTAACTAATCCCGTAATCAGCATTACTGCCATCGATGCCAATGCTGCGGAAGCCGACAATGACCCAGCAGTATTTCGCATTAGCCGCAGTGGTGATACCAGTACTGCTCTTATTGTTAAATACAACATAGATGGCACTGCCATCAACGGTAAAGACTATAACCAACTCAACGGTACTATCACCATCGCCGCAGGTCAATCATTTGTAGATATTACTATTACCCCAGCAGATGAGATATTGAAAGAAGGCAGTGAAACTGTAAACCTAACTCTATTTAATCAATCTTACTACGCTGTAAATCAATCTCAAATCACTGCCACTGCTGTCATTGCCGATAATGTCAATACCGCAGCAGTGCCAACTCAACCATACCTAGTAAAAGATCCTGAATCTATTGATTTTAATTCATCAGAAATGATTAATATCAACGGCATTTTTTACTTTTATAAGTATGACAACATCTATGGCAATGAGTTGTGGAAAAGTGATGGTACTCAAGCTGGTACTGTTTTAGTCAAAGATATTAACCCTGGCGTTAGCAATTCTTTTAACAATAACAACGGCTATCCGTATTTTGAACCCGAACTCATCAACTTGAAAGATACCCTCTATTTCTTTGCCAACAACGGCACAAACGGTTATGAGTTATGGAAAAGTGATGGTACTCAAGCTGGTACTGTTTTAGTCAAAGATATTAATCCTGGTAGTTTTGGTTCATTTCCCTCTCAAGACTTCAATTACAACTTTCCATCCAATCTGACCGTTGTTAACGACATCCTTTATTTTGCTGCCAATGACGGTATCCACGGCGCAGAGTTGTGGGCAAGTGATGGTACAAAAGAAGGCACTGTCTTGGTCAAAGATCTTAACCCTGGTAGTAACGATTCTTTTGTCAAGAACGACGAATATTATCTGTTTTTTGAACCCGAACTTATCAACTTTAAAGATACCCTCTATTTCTTTGCCAACGACGGTACAAACGGTTATGAGTTATGGAAAAGTGATGGTACTCAAGCTGGTACTGTTTTAGTCAAAGATATTAATCCTGGTAGTTTTGGTTCATTTGCCCCTCAAGACTTCAATTACAACATATTTCCACCCAATCTGACCGTTGTTAACGACATCCTTTATTTTGCTGCCGATGACGGTACCCACGGTATAGAGTTGTGGGCAAGTGATGGTACAAAAGAAGGCACTGTCTTGGTCAAAGATGCAATACCTGGGGCTGATAGTTTTTATCCCTCTGATTTGACTAACGTTGATGACATTCTTTATTTTACTGCTGATGACAGGGTGAATGGGAGAGAGTTATGGGCATTGAACACTAATACAAGTCCATTCATCTCTACAGTCAGCATTACTGCCACCGATGCCAATGCTACTGAAGCTGGTAGTTCCCCTAGTATGTTGCGTATCAGTCGTACTGGCGATACTAATATCGCTTTAGCTGTCAAATATACCATTAGCGGTACTGCTATCAACGGCAGCGATTACACCCAACTCACTGGTATTGCCGGTATTGCCGTTGGTCAATCCTTTGTAGATATTAACATCACACCTGTAGATGATGACTTGGTGGAAACCAGCGAAACCATTATTCTCACCCTTACTACAGGAACTGACTACGATATAGATGCATCAAAAATATCTGCCAGCGTCATGATCGCCGATAATGACTTGAATATCATCAACGGTGGTAATAGTCGTGACCCATTAACTGGTACTGATGACAGCGATCGCATAGTTGGTGGTACTGGTGGCAAAACAATCACAGGCGGTACTGGCAATGATGAATTTGTTTACACTGATATTCGTGAAGTCGGCCACCGCATTACTGATTTTACTGTTGATAGTGACAAAATCGTTTTAACTCAACTGCTCGATAGCCTAGTTTCTGGTGGTTATAACGGCAGTGATGCATTTGCTGATGGTTATGTACGAGTGGTGCAAGGCAGCACTACTAATAGCACCATTCTTCAAATTGACCGTGATGGTCTCACAGGTTCGGCAGTTTTTAGACCATTCATTCAGTTGGACAATGTTACCCCACAGGCAATGAATAATATTAATAACTTTGTCTTTTAACCTAGTATCTCCCAAAGTCGGGACTTCCACCAATCTTAGCTTCCCCTGGGGAGGCGATCGCTGATGACCAAGGGCGGGAATTTGTCACACCGCCTGCTTTTGTTGTCGATAGAGATAAATCGGAGCGCAAATATTTGAGTATTTGTACCGACTGGAGTAATCATTCTACGGCTTGGCTCATACGTCATCGCTTGGGATTAAGAACGGTGCTGACGGATTTGATGGATGGGATTGAGGTGACAGGATCTGAAGCGATGATTGAGGCGATCGCAGATTTCTCCAAATGTACTGAAGTATCGGCAACGGCAGCGCGAAGAAAAGGAAAGAAGACGGCAGTAAGAACAGGAACAAAATGCGGCTTATGCGGCGAGGATGCAGACGCAATATGGAGTTAGTACGATTAGACCTTCATCTAATCTTTCGTCCACACCCCCCAATAATGGAGATGGAAGTAATAATTGGGGGGGTATGGACACAACCCATAGCATCAGTAACACATGGTGTCAGCGAGTTAAATATTATGCTCAGTTAGTTGCCCAGAAGGTACAATGCGGGGTGGGTATGGTACAACAAATACTCAGTGCGTTGACGAGTGATGAAAGGTGGGGGGTCAATCCAATTCGCAATTATAAATTCGCAATGTGCTAAACGCCCCGCTACCTCTAACGCAATTTATACAGTGGGGGCTTTGACTCCAAGGATGAAGCAATTGACAATTACGTTCACAATTGCGAATTGCGTTAGCGCAGCGTTAGCGAGTCTTCGAGCGTCACTGCGAATTGCGAATTGCTTGGTGATGGTTGAGTTTGAGGAGGTTTGCCCCGATGGGTTTGCTCAACTGGTGGCAGCTGCGCCTGAATGGGTTGCGTGGATGGGGTGATTTCCCTTTGCTTGCCACATAGCAGTTTCCTTGCTCCCAAGATTAGAGATTAGAATGCGCTTGCCGTCAGGTGGACATTAAAATTCGTATCCCATTGCTACCCAATAATGCCAGTCAGCTATGACTTGGGCAGTTTCTTGGTCAACATCAATGGGATTAATTTCAGATAGACGTGCGGAAAAAATATCGTCAAGGGTTCCTTCTTGGTATCGCACTTCTACGAACATATCGTGGGAACAATCATCTCCTACGGACATTTCTACAACTTCAACATCCCTTCCTTCAGGACGTTTGCGGGTTGTCCATTTTGCTTTGAAGGGGAAGCTCATGTTTTCGGCAAGGTAATAGTACCATCCAATTGCTCGTTCTTCTTCGTCGTATGCATCGACTACGACTTCCATGTCAATGCGTTCTTCTCGGTTTTCGTCTCGTTCCATCTGTGACATGGGTTTTCTTCCTTGTTTGAGCCTTGTAGTTATTAGAAAGTTTACAAAATCTTTGTACGTAAAAAAACTTTGGTAACAAATCAAAATTGGCTTTACTTGAGAGGACTTGTACTAGGCAAGAGTTATTGCCTTCAAACACGCTGATCAAAGTGTGCGTTATTTTCGGGAATAAATTGTGTAGGTTAATAATTGCCGTCTTACCCAACACTGGTATCCCTTGCTAAAACTTAAGTTTTCCGGTTTGAACAATTTCACTCACGGTTATTGGGTTTAAGAAAAGTTATTTCATAAGGGACTTAAGTGCTTTTTTTTGTGAAGAATTAGCAATTTTTAGTGCTTGTTGAAGATGTTCATCGGAGTTATAATCGACATGTTTTCTTACAAGTTCGACAATATTTTGAGCGTACTCTTCTGGCTTAGCAATCGCAGCGAGTGATTTGAAATAATAAGGTAGAACCCTATTCCAGTCAACACCTACCTGCCAAGAACCTGCCTCATCCGCGAAGAAAATGATGTCGTCACGACATTCATCAATCTCATCAAGAAGATTGATAAGCATCTCAAAAGCCTCTCTTATTTCAGTTAAATCCCCAGTTTCGCTTTCATCTATGCAACGTTGCATCAAGCGTTGAAATTCGGCAATAAAATTAATAGTGCCACGAGAAAGATCCATAAAATTGTGTGAATTAACTTGAAAATCCTCGTAGTAAACACCAGACATACTTTCTTCAAAAAAGATGCGGACTTCAACAAGTAATACCTGCTCAGAAGTCTCATCGACTAGGTTCAACGAATCAGGGTCGAAGAAATTCTCGATCAACTCAGACAAATGCTCTTGTGGTATTAGTTCTACTGCTCGATCTAGAAGTGATAGTAGATCTTCAGTTTTAAGCTCAGTACGAATTTTCTTTCTAAGAACTCGTATATTTATAGGCATACAGTTTTAACCTCATAGAGTGGAATGTGTCACAAATAAACTTTGAAACCATTGCTAGGATTGAGTAGGCATAGGAGAGAGGAAGAGTTGATTTATGAGTCTGATTCAAAGTTTATTGAGTTACCAAGCTTTTAACTACTACTCAAGTACAATTACAACAAATAACACTAAAGTAGTATGACAAAATCTAATAAAACTTACTGGAATCCATTGATTTTAGAAAACAGAGAAAAATGGCAAGCGATCAAAGGATTGGAAAAAATTGCCGAAGAACTGACCCTCAGCATAGATGAAGAAACTGGCGAATACACTCGTTTAACTCGATTTTACCCTGGTGCAGATACCACTTCTTTTGGTGCGAAAAGCCATCCTTATCCTGAAGAGATTTTTGTAGTTAATGGTCGTCTTTATGACCAAGCTTTTGATATGTGGTTAGAGAGCGGACATTATGCTAGTAGACCACCCGGTGAGATTCATGGGCCATTCAAGAGTGACATCGGGTGTGTTGTACTGGAAATATCTTTTCCTCATCGTACTTAGAAGTAAGTATTTTTTAATACTCATGATTCAGCAAGAGTTTAATTTCTGCTCTATCAAGCTATGACTGAAAAACGCGAAAGAGCAGACCAAGACAGCCCTTGGAAAGAAATTTTAGAAGCATACTTTCCTCAAGCAATGCAATTTTTCTTTCCACAAACATCTGCATTAATTAACTGGGAACTTCCCCACCAATTCCTTGATAAAGAATTTCAACAAATCGCCCGTGATGCAGAACAAGGAAGAAGATATGCAGATAAATTAGTTAAAGTTTGGCAACATCAAGGAGAAGAAATTTGGCTATTAATTCATGTAGAAATACAGGCAAAATCAGAAGACATTTTTGCACAGAGAATGTTTTCATACAACCTACGGATTTTTGACCGTTTTGCCAAACCAGCTATTAGTCTCGCTATTTTATGTGATACAGACCCGACATGGCGACCAAATCAATACAGTTATAATTACCCTGATACAAGGCTTAACTTTGAATTTGGAATAGTCAAGCTGCAAGATTACCAAACCCGTTGGACAGAATTAGAAATTAGTGATAATCCTTTTGCGACGGTGGTAATGGCACATTTAAAAACACAACAAACCACTAAAAAACCTCAAGAACGCAAAACCTGGAAATTCAGCTTAATTCGTCGATTGTATGAGCAAGGTTTGCAAGAAAAAGATATTCGTAACCTTTATCGTTTTATAGACTGGGTTATGATTTTACCAAAAGCATTAGAAGTCGAGTTTTGGCAAGAGTTCACACAATTTGAGCAGGAGCGTACTATGAGCTACATTACCACAGGGGAGCGCATTGGTTACGAGCGAGGAAGAGAGGAAGGTAAACAAGAAGGTGAGCAAAGTCTTGTGCTACGACAACTACAAAAACGGGTTGGGGATTTACCAGAAGATGTCCGGGTACATGTTCAAAATTTACCCATAAACCAATTGGAGGAACTTGGTGAAGCATTATTAGACTTTACAGCTATTGAAGACTTGTTTAACTGGTTAGCAGCCAATCAACTAGAGTAGAAAGTTTGACACACAATCTTCCCCAAATATTAGATGAAGCTGTCCAAGGCTGGAAAGGGCTGAAGCTGAGATTGCAGAACGGGTTGGGTAGCACGGGTCGATTCTACCAAGAACTTGTCTCTAAAGTTGGCAAGGCTGTTGTTTAAGAGTTAATTTCTCAATTAACAGTATGAAGTGACTGATTATCACATCGTGTTGAAGTAGGTGCAACACAGCTATGAGATAATGCTCTTTTGCAGAAAACTTATGACTGCCCTTTATATTCAAGACGAAACCGAGTTCGATATGCTCCTTGAGGGCGAATCGCTATTTGTAGTAGATTGCACTGCTACTTGGTGCGGCCCGTGCAAACTTATTGCCCCCTTGATAGATAAACTGGCATCAGAGTACAGCACTCGTGCCAAAGTCTTCAAGCTAGACCTCGATGCCAACCAACCTGTTGCTAAACGATTTGGTATTCGTAGTATTCCCGCCGTCATGATCTTTAAGCAAGGCGAGTTAGCAGAAACGATGGTCGGTGTTAAACCTTACGAAGAATTTAGCAGCACTCTCGATAAATATTTGGCTTGATTATCACAGATGAGTCACAGCATTTTAGCTAGCGTTTGCCTTTGATAACAACTTTGAATCCCAAGTATAAAGTCCTATTTCTCCAGGCACTCTTGAGAACCGCCCTGTACGATGTCCTCGTGATAATTCTTTTAGCACCTTGGATTTAATCTGATTGAATTGTTGAGTATCAACTTCTCCACATAATCCATTTATCACTTCAGCTATAGTGAATGTTTTACCTGGATTTTTTTGCAACAAACAGCTTATGGCATCAATCAGAACTTTTCCTGAAAATTCTTCAACCATTGGGAGCGAATTGGTTTGTGCTGCTGGTGAAGGTTTGTTGTTTTTACTCTGCTTAGAACTACTACTACGATTGGTGTTGAGCAATTTTAAATCAAGCGTGTAATACCCAGGTTTCCCAGGAACAAGCCACCATTTACCTGTTTCTCTACCGCGAGTCAGCGTTGATTGGACTCTGCCTTTTACTACTTTGAAAATATCTGGCTCCAACTCACCATAAAGCGATCGCATGATCAAACTTATGTGACATACACCTCCAGCATGTTTCTGCAATATTTTTAGAATCGCTTCAGTGCGATTTAGAGATTGATATTCCGGCAACATGGGAATTTCCGACCACAAGAGCGATTTTTCTTGAGATTCTTCTGGTGTATCTTGCTCTGTAGATAGTGACTCTGGTGAATCGTCGTCCTCTTGTGATGCTGAAGTTTCTGGTACAGAATTAGTCAGCTCCAACAATTCCAATGGTGGTTTAACAACGGCAGCACTGTTTACTGGTAGCATCTCGATATCTGGAAATTCCTCGGATGAAGTCTCTACTTCTAAATCGTTTATTTCATCAGAATCTACCAAGTTATCAGACGGCTCTGGGGTGCTAGTGTCATCTTCAAAGGGCAAAGTTTCTAAGCTGAAAGCTACTGGTTCAGTTACCTCGTTTGTATAACCCCAGCCAGATAACAATGCTTCTACATGATGGAGATTTGATATCGCTTGTGTGTATAACTTTTCGTACTTTTCTACAATCGGAGCATAGTAATCTCGTAATTCCAATAGTGGAGCAACAAAAGCATCAGGAGGAGACGGTAATTTTGATTCACTATCCATAGATTTAATTTAAAAGGTAATCTTTAACAGCGTGTTGCTGACGGCTTAGAATACTGATTGCTTTGTTCTGGATTTGCCGAACTCGTTCTCGACTGAGGTTGAGTTGTCTACCAATCTGTCCCAAATTTAATTCTGGTTCTGAACCAAGTCCAAAGCGCAAAGTTAGTACTTGCTGCTGTATGGGTGTTAAAGATCCCAGCATCGCCGTCATGTCGTGGTGTAGACATTCCTGAACAATATGCTCATCTGACAAGCTGCTTTCGTCAGGTAAAATGTCTAATAACTCTGTATCTTTATTGTCTCCCACACGCAAATCTAAAGAAACTGGCTGACGTGATTTACTGAGGTATTCCCTGATCTGGCTTGGTTGCAAGTCTTATGTTTCAGCAATTTCTATCACGCTGGGGAGACGACCGAGTGTTTGAGTTAGTTCGCGCTGTACCTTCTTGATTTTGTTCAGCTTTTCGCTAATGTGAATCGGTATGCGAATAGTCCTTGATTGTTCCGCGGTAAGCGAAGCCATGCCGTTAGGCTTATCGCTCTTGTTATTCCTTGGGTAATCCACCAGTATGCGTATGTAGAAAGTTTGTAACCACGGTTAGGGTCGAATTTTTCTACACCGCGTTGCAATCCCAGCGCCCCTTCTTGAATTAAGTCTAGCAATTCCATGTTGCGGTTCTGATACTTTTTGGCAATCGAAACCACCAGCCGCAGGTTTGCTGTCACCATCTTTTGTTTGGCCCGTTGACCAAGCTTCAGGATTTGGGTTAACTCGGCTTCCGTTTTACCTATGTCCGCAGCTAATTCAGTTACAGTTGGTTGGCGGTGTAGTTCTTGTGCGAGTTCAACTTTGTGTTGCTCAATTACCATCATCTGCTGTACTTGTCGAGCGTAGGCTATTTCTTGGGAGCCTGTCAACAAAGGGAAGCGTCCGATGTCTTGCAGGTAGAGGCGAACTAGATCTGAAGTGGGGGTAGGCATAAAACTTAGATAGTTGTACTTCAGTAATTGAAGATATTAAGTAATTAAGTATACATTTAATCAAAAAACCTAAAAATTTATTTTTCTTTTATAACCAGTAAATTTCACACAATTTTTATTCTAATAATGCTTCGATTTGTCCTAACAACTTCTCTAAAGTTTTTGCTTTCTTTGGATCTTCCCAAGCCTTAGTCTGCTTAACACGCTGGTAAGCTTCCTTCATCCGATTAGGAAGAACAAGATGTTGAGAAGATTTAGTAGGCTTAATTGACTGAAGATAACTTCTGATGTCTCTAATTGAAAGGTTTTCTTCAATAGTTTTTGCCAGAAGTTCATGTCGTTGATCTTCGTCTTTTAGTTGAGCAATGACACGGGCTTTGGTATATTCTAGTTGTCCTTGGCGCAAAAATTCGAGAACATCTTTAGGTAAGTTAAGTAAAGGTAAGCGGTGACTGCGAAAGCTATCTGGAGTTACCCTTCCTATTATTCTAAAGATATGCTCTACGATTTCCCATTGGCTACGAACAACGTTGTTCGTAATTTCTGCTTTTTGTTTTTGGAGGTTAGAAATATGGTTGAGCAGAGAAATTACTTCTCCTTGAGAACATTCTAAACGGATGGACAGCAGCTGCAAAATAGCTTCAGTTTCTTCAACCGGGTTTAAGTCTTCCCGTTGCAAATTTTCGAGGAGTGCGACCTGGAAAGCATCTTGGTCATTGAGGTTGCGGACAATAACCGGAACTTCTTCCATTCCAAGAGTTTGAGCCGCACGATAGCGGCGTTCCCCAGCTATAAGCTCATAATTACCGGATTCTAAAGGACGGACAAGCAATGGTTGCAAGATGCCATGTTCTTGAATAGAAACAACTAAGCTTTCCATTGCCTGAGTGGAAAAGTAACGCCGAGGTTGATGAGCAGCTAAATGAATTTGAGTTGTTAATAAAAATTGTTCAGTAGATTCGTTTTCTGTAAGTTGAGGATTATTGGTAACTCCCACTAAGTCAAGGAATTGTTTAGTTTTATTTGGAAATTCCATTTCATCTGCCATTGATAAGCGCCGTTTAGCCATATTAAACCTGTCCTGCCATTTCTCTGGCGATCGCTTGATAAGGTTCAATCAATTTTCTTTCAGTGGTATATCGATGGATTGGTTCACGCGCCAAGTTAGACTCTGGAAACTGAACAGACTTAGGAACTGGTTCAAAAATTTTAACCCCAGGAAGTTTAGTTTTAAGAGTTTTGAGAGCATCTTGGGTAGTGAGGGTACGGTCTGCCATTGTAGGCAAGACCCCTAAAATTTGCAAATTCGGATGAGTATCTTCATCACGAAGACCTTCGATAGTTTCTAACAATTGTCGCAAACCTTCCAAAGCAAAGAACTGGCATTGAACGGGGATCAAGACTGCATCTGCGGCCATTAATGCATTTAGAGTCAACATACCTAAGCTAGGTGGGCAATCAATGAGAATATGAGCAAATTCTTGTCGTAAAGGATTCAATTTCTTTCTCAGGATTCGACTGTTATCTGCTGAGGTTAGAATTTGCTTTTCTCCAGACGCTAAAGATATGTCAGCAGGAATTAGCTTGATACCATATTCAGTATCAATAATAGTCGCAGATGCACTTTGTTTGCGCTCTGTAAGTACTTCATAAGCAGTTTTCTGTTCTGGCTGAATCTTAATTCCTAGCCCTGTAGTCAAATTACCTTGAGGATCGAAGTCAACTACAAGACAGGATGAACTTTCAGCCAGCAATCCACCGAGCGCAATAGTGGAGGTTGTCTTAGCTACCCCCCCCTTTTGATTCGTGATTGCAATGATCATATTTTTTTCTTAGTATTATGTGATTAAAAAAATCTCAGTTTAATGGAATGAACTGATTCTAAGATAATTCCAGTAAATCGAAAAAAATTTTAAATGAAATCTACCTAACGTCCATCAAAGCCACCAAAGCAGCAACCAAAATCCAATGACCCCAGCCCCAAGACAGACTTAACTCCTATTGCTAATGAATCAGTAAAATCTCAGCCAGTTGTTAAGACTGTTGATAAGCCAGTAATATCTGAAGAAAAGCCGCCAAGCGTCTACACAGATCCACTTCAGGAATTAAACCAAAAATCCAAACCGCAACCAACAGATTCAATCTACCCAGAAAAACCACAGTTATCAATAGACCACTTTCAACATATCCAATTCCTAGATTGCGACAAACCAGTGGGTCGAATTATCTTTGAATGCTATTACTGCCAGCAAGGAATAATTAGCGAGTTTACTGGAGAGCCAGCAATGGGAGAATATAAAGGTCGTCCTTCAGCAATTAAAGTTAATATCCAATGCCCAAATTGTGAGCAAACAGCTATCAGGTTGACTACAGGGGAGGTACTTTCAACAACGGCTATTCCTTCACCGTGGCAGTAATGACGGCACACGCCAAGATTAAAACAGTTATCAGTTATCAGTGCTGACCCAAGGATTTAACTGATAACTGATAACTGCTCACTGTTAAAAGTGATTGGTGAGCGAGATTAACTTAGGAGTAATGCAAAAGTTAAAGCATATTCAACACGGTAGACTTTGCAATTGACTTTGTGTGTGAATGATAATTCAGTTGAAAAAACTGAACCGTAAATAAGTAGCAACCCATTTTTGCTTCGTTCTTCAAAAATCTCAATGGGTTACATATAGGGGCTTTATATACCCCAAAAACAATTTAGAATTTTAGTGATAATTTAACACCTAAATAGGGTATATATAGGTGATGCTTAGGATACTTTTTGATAACTTATAGTTTGTACCCCACTTGACACCCAACACATTTCTGATAAGCTCTTAAAGTTGAAGGAAACAGGGCAGAACATTCGGTGTAGCTCAGTCGAGCCATTCAGTCACTCTCTGCCTAACTCAATCCCCCTGCTTTAGTTCTTCTGTTTTTCCCAGTTACCCTAAACACATCACTTTCCTAATCGAACCGTATTGCCTTTCGCCTTATGTCCAACATTCACACCTTGCAAAAAATTTTTGCTGCTGGCTTTGATAACGGTTATGGTAGCTTGAAACTTTTAGTCGATGGTTTTGAAGTCGTTCGTGTCCCCAGCTATATTTCCACTGCCGACATGGAAGATGTCCCAGGAAGAGTCGTTTTCAAAGGTACTGCTTTCACTGTGGGAGAATCTGCTTTCCGTACTGGGTATCACTTTGATCGCAACACTGACCATAATGAAAACAAAGTCAATAATGCGCTGTTGATATTATTGGGTGCATTGGCACATCTGCCACACCGTAAGGCTTGGCATTTAAAATTAGTCGTCAGCTTGCATGATGTTGGTCTAGCCTCACAGTTAAGAAAAGTCCTTAACGGAGAATATCAACCAATACTTGCTGGCAAACAATCAGACGTAAAGATAGAAGTCCTCAAAGTAGTCCCTGAAGGAATGGGTGCATTGTTTGGGCATCAACTTCCCTCCAAATTAACCGTTTTAGATTTTGGTAATGGCACGACTTTGTATTCTCGCTACAACCAAGGTAAGCGAGAAGTTCATACCCCTTACCCCGCAGGTGTTGAAGTTCTTATCGATGATATCTCCAAAAAAATGAAACATCTTAACGGCGGTAAAATCGGCGATCCTTCCAAGATTAGATTTTGTCTAGAAATGGGACATACCAAGTACAACCGCGACATTGATATTAAAGATATCTACAGCGCTTGTTTGAAAGATTGGTATGATAAATACCTCAAAAAACCAGTCAGTCTCACACTTGATGCCAAACACCAAGGGGATGAAATCTGGGCGATTGGTGGAGGCTGTCTGTTACCTGGATTTAAGAAACTACTGGAGAAGAACGGGTTTACAATTCTGGAAAATCCCGTAGAAGCTAATGCCTTTGGGCTTTTAGAAATGGCGAAAACCATTATGAATAAAAATTCTGCAACCACATTAGGTAAGTGAGCGCAATGGCAGACAAACAAGATTTGGCACCAGAAAAGATTCGTATCAAAGATAGTTATCGTGAACGTATATTTGCAGAGTCACAACAACTAGGTAAAAGTTACCTAGAGACGCTTTATTTTATTGTTGATTGCTACTTTGCTTTTAAAAGGGGTGCATTCCCTATGCAACAACAAGTAGCTATCCCGCATACACCTACACCTACTTTCACCTCAATTACTACTGAGCAAAACCAGCAAGAGCAGCCGACTCCCCAGCCATCTACACAAGAAACTCAACAAGATTCTGATAGCGAAACATTCACCCTTGACTTTGATTTGTAACTGTTTAGTGTTTCAATACCTGCAAATATGTAGCTGTACTTGTGGGCGATCACAGTTTTCTGCTTTGGATTTTCTATTAATTGTTTTATTGGTTCAATATTCCCTTGACTAACAGAAGCCATTATCCTAGATAAATCCTCTGTTACCACATCTCCAGTTACATCTAATGCGATTTCTCCTGGAGCCGAAAAAAACTTGATAAATATAGGATATGCTAGTGGCTCTCTGAATTGCGCTAGAAGATATAAGCTATAAATATGTAGAATATAGTCATCTTTCCCTAATAACTCTTCGAGATTATTACTCCAGTTCTCTAAGGTTGATAGTAAGATGGGAGTAATAGCTTCCCTTTCTTCAATCGCTCTTTCTAAAGCTAAACGGGGAAACGTTCCAGTATTGTTTTCTAATTCAGATAAACTTTCTTCTAGTTGCATCTGTTTAAAGAATAAATCTTGCTCTAAAAATCAATTTCACATCCCTCAACAATTCCGTTGTATGCCGTTAATGGTTGAGTTTTCAAGTGCGGTGGTAATGAATCATCATCAAAAGTCAGCGTAACAATATGTGTATCTTTAATGCTGAGGGGTGATTTTTGGATATCAGTGATCTTTGCAGCTTGACCGTTACGCATACCGATTAAGTATCGCACTGGCTGACCAATCTCTATTTCTGAGAGTTTAATAGTCATCAATCTTAATCGCTAGGCTCATCTTGAGAGTGATTCTTGATTAGTTCTAATAGAGCTGACCTCGCCTTGTTTTGCCAGCCGGGGATTGCTTTTAACTCTGTCTTCATTGTCTGTGTAAGCCTTAGCTCAATTTTAGCGTTAAGTGGCTCATCTCCGGCGGCTTTAAACTGTGTAGCCTCTCTTATACCTTCAAAAGCTTTACGATTACTCATAAGTTTTACCGTGTCTACTTGGTAAATAATAGCAGAAATGATTAGATAATTATATAGATTTACTAGAGTTAATACCTTGTAGACATGGTATTGTATTAATATAAGGAATCAAAGAGCGATCGCTCACCCTAGGAAAGTCTGCGATCGCCCCTTCACCAAAACCGATAAAGGAAATGATGATTGTTACAACATTAGCACCAATTCAACAAGCACAGTCTACCGACGAAAACTCTGTCGCTTCCTTGCGATTGGCTTATATAGAAACCAGAGTGGACTACCAAATCCTTGAGCAGCAAATTAGAAATACTCCGATAGACCAATTCAATTTGCTGGTGCAACTCAACGAAAAATTAGTAGCAGCAGCACAGAGGATGGAAGCTGCGCTTGCTGCTTGGAGCGATGAACTAGACAGACTTATAGGCATACCAGTAGAGCTAGACCTATTACCCACCCCAGGGCTGAGATTGATTGACGGGTGGTTGCACGATAGCAGTGGCGGACGCACTTTAACCCTCTTTTGTCACTCTAGGCAGAGGAAAAATAGAAATAAGAGATATTGAAGTTTTGAAAAATTGAGCAAGTCAGATTATTAACAATCATTTGAAGTTGAAAAAATCCCTCAGATAGCTTAGGGACTGTAAAGACCGCTAACCAAGGTTTAATTAAGTTAAATAATGTAAATGGCTGAAGTATCAAACGGAGGTTATTCAGAATACTATTCCAACCATTGCCTTGATTCCACCCAGGATGTGATGAAAATCTAGATTCAGATTGTGGTGGTAATTTTAGCAGTTGTTCGGAATGAAGACTAACCAACAGATAGGCACTAAAAACAATTTCCCACCACTTCTCTATTTGTGAATAATGAGTTAGGCGAAAATCTGCCCATCCTAATTCATTTTTACTTTGTTTTAAACCATATTCTACCCAAGTTCTTAAACCATAAAAATTGCCCACATCTCTTGGAGTAATCTCTGGATATTTACTCATGACATACCAAGTCGTGTTTTTTGGAAGAACTTCAATATCCGTTGTTATTTGCCAATACCTTACTTCCGATTTTTTGCCACATATTATCTCTCTAATATATCTATTCTCTGAACTTAAATCCGAGAAAACACGCTTGAATCTTTGCCAATCTGAGTATTTTACTTTTGAGTCTGTAATTCCCCATGCTCTATGGTTTGAGCGAATCGCTACAATAAAATTAAGATTTAATTCATTTAGTACGCTTAAAAAACTTTTACTACTTTCACCATATAAACTATCCGCCAGCACCAGATTGAATCTAAACCCCATCGACCGCAATTTTCTTATCATTATCCCGGCGATTTCGGGTTTGGTTAAATATTTCTCTCCTGGTTGTAGTCTTTCCCTCGGTTTATATACTTCAAATATTAGAGGAAACGTCATTCCAGATAAGACTGCATATGCTGTAACCGCCACAATACCGTTATCTGTTTTACCTAAATTTCCAATGTATTGTCGTTTCACATAATCAGTCGTATTTCCTTTTTTCTTATCCCCTGTCTCATCAATTATTAGTATGATTGGGCGACCTTGAAGTATATATAATATTAATTCTAACCTTTGCCTCCTTAATTCTTGTACATCCCAGGGTGATTCTGTTAAAAAATGGTGTAATGCTTGATGATTATCTAGCCCTACAATTTTCGCTATTTCCGGTAAAGTTTTACGTTTTATATCAGAAACACATCCCATGTGTAGGTACTTAAAAGCTTCAAAGCTTCTAACTTCTGGAAAGAGGTTTTGATACAAATGGCAGTATTCGTCCACAAATTTTACTGTGGGTGCGCTTCGGCGAGGCTCAACCATACTCTCTGTCTGGTGTTTTTGCGATCGCTCCTAATTATACTTTGTCGAGAGTGATAAAAGAGGGTTAATGCTTGGCTAGTCCCAATAACAGCTAGAACTCTTACCCCACAAAGAGTTTTAGCTGTCCTTTGTATTTTGTTCGCTTCATTTAACAACGAGGTTTCGCAATGGAATTATTAACCGCAGAGATTCGCGCTCAATTGCCTGCTCTTTACGCACAAGAAAAGATTGCTGACCCGATCGCTTATGTGAAATTTTTTAATCCCACCAGTGACTGGACTTGGTATGCAACCGAGTTTGACGGTGAGGATACTTTTTTTGGTTTGGTGCAAGGGTTTGAGTCAGAGTTAGGGTACTTCAGCCTTAGCGAATTACAAGAATATTGTGGAGCGCTGGGTATTGGAATTGAGAGAGATTTGCAGTTTAAACCCACACCGCTTTCACAACTTCGCAGCAGCGACGACTAATCAATCATAATCCCCGCAAATTACCGGGGATTCAAACTGCATAGGGAGCGCGTTAAATCACCACTAGACGGATTTTCTACCTGTTGGGCGTTCTCTTCAAAAATTTTCACTAACCACAATCATAAACTTTAAGGACAATCGAAATATGTCTGATGATATTCTACGGCAAGAAATAGACGGTATCGAATATTTTACCGTTGCCAGTACTGGAGAATCAGGAATGAGCCAACGGGGATTATCTCGGCTATGTGGAGTTCGGCTAAGTACAGTGCAGAACGTACTAGAAAACCTGACCGAAAACAAAGCCCCCCAATGGCTTCAAACCCTTGCAGAAGGAGGATTATACCTGACCGATAAAACCACTGTTAAAGGCGGTGAAACCAGGCCAATTAAAGCTAATGTTTGCTGGGGAGTCCTTCGCTACTACGAGCGCAAGGGGAAGCTGGAAGCAGCTAAAGCTTTAGATGCGATTGGGACAATTGGTATAAACAGCTTCATCCAAGCCAAGACGGGATGGTTGCCAGAGCGATACCAATCATCTCGTAAACAACGGCAGGAAGTTAGCCGTATTCTAGAAACCCCGCAACCTTGGACTCGCATGTTTGAGAGCGAGTTTGAAGAACATTTGTCCAGGATTACTAAGCTGCATAAGAAGAGTATTAGAAATGGGCTGTATTATTGGGAACTAGTATACAACTGGATGACTCCTGAAGAGAAAGCCAAGCTTGATGAAGTCAACCCTGTTCTTTCCAGTGGACGAAGACGGCACAAAATCCACCAGATGTTAGACGAAGAAACCAAACAAAGACTATCACCACATGTCACATCAGTACTAACTCTAATGCAATCAGCAAACACGATTGCAGAATTGCGGCGATTAATACAGCGACGTTATGGTGTTGACCAACCCAATTTGTTCGATGGCTGGAATTTGGGATAGTTGAGATATTCGTTTAATAGTACAATAGTACTGTTAATGTTGAACTGCTTGAAGGTTCAAAGTCAAAACATACCTAAGAAGCTTCTGGGATAATCAGCCAGAAGCTTTCTTAATCTGCGACAAGCCGTCCTTAAGCGTGTACGCACCTAAATTTCAAAGACTATTCGCCAAATCCACATCACTTTTATAAGTCATAGGTCTAGCCTTCCTTGTCCTGAGAGGGACGGCTGATTTTTTCGGTGCTTGTGGTGGCCGGCATCTTTCGCAGTACAGCGGACGAACCCCAAAAGTTTCTCTTTGCGTGGGTTGATCGCACTTCTTGCAGACGAAGTTGAAGATGCGCGTGTGGATCTCGCGTTTATGCGCTTTGACTGTGTACTCTCGGACTTGAATTATCTTGCTGGGCATTGATTAGCTTTGTGGTCTTACTTCTTCAATCATAGTTTCTGGTTGTGGTTTTGCAATATTTGTGCATCGCCAGGACTAGAACAATGACAATTGCCCAGGAGAAACATTGCCTCGTCTGAATTGGTGGTATGAGAGATGACAGCGAGGACAAAGGCAGCCTAAGTTCTCCAAGCGATTGTCAGACGGGTCGCGGTTCCAGTGGTGAACTTGCAGGGTATAGGCGCGGCGCTTTCCGGTCAAATCAGGATTTTTCTCGCCAGGGCGCAACCCAGGACGACCGCACTTACTGCAACGCCAGTTGGAGGATTCTTTGATAGATGTGGCGAGTTGTTTCCAGTTTTGGGGATAGGACATACCCTGTAATTAAAATGTGATCAACCTCAAAATTAACACGTCACACAAACAACGAGTCAATTTTCGGCAGCAGAAAGTTCAAGTAGCTCTATAGAACTAGGAAAGAAAGGCTACGCCTGAAATTGGTGAAAATATTAGCGCGCTTTTCATTTAGCTAAAGAAAGAAAAGCTGCGCTTAAAAAATGTGAACAATAAAAGTATTGAGGAAAAATTCAATGGACATTCAATCTATTCTGACAATAGCTATCGAAGTTGTGTTCTGGGCTTTTACGGGTCTAATAATTTTCGATTTTATCAATGGACTTTTCGTTTTGGATATTAACCCCATTACAGTAGTTTCAGATCTACAACCACAAGTAAAACAAGAAACTATGCCAGCAGTGACTCCAGCGCCTCAAATTGAATTACCGATTGACCCTTGGGAACTGAACGCAGAAACTCAACAAGTTAGTGTCAAAACTTCATCAGTTGTACCTCCATTTTCTGAATTAAAATTGCTGCCACAAGCTAAACAAGTGGAACAGAAATCGAAGCGCAACAGCACTTCTAAAAAGACTACTTCTGCTGCAAAAACAACGTCTACCAAAACTCCACAAAAACAAGGTAGAACGCGCAAGCAAGCTGCTTAACCCCAATTTATCGGCTTTAACACTAAGCGATCGCATATAGCAAAGTATTAATTTAAACAATGCAATCGGCTCATTGTCCTTTGGTAGTAGCACTCAAATATGCTCCAGATAAGCAAATGTTCAAGCCCCCGCTGCGAGAAGTGGGTTAATAACTCAAGGAGAAACTCACAATGGATTTTATTTTAGTTGCACAACTGCTTTTATTTATTGGTTTTGCATTTATAGGCAGCCAATTTGTAAAAGTAATTATGAAGAGATACCCAATTATTCTATTTTCAGATTATCATTACTGGCTTTTAATGTTTGGTTTCTGTTCTTTTGTATCGCTTGCTTTCTGCATAACAACTGGTGAATTATACCAACTTAGATATACAGTGAAAGATGCAATTATAGCTAGTTTATTTGCATACACTCGTAGAGTTTAATTATTTTTAGATTTGCGGAAACAAGAGAAAGTAGTTTTGACTTTCTCTTGTTTTTTTAGCTGCACCGAATTTTAGCAAAAAATAAATATACTCATGATGAACCAAATCGCTACAGCTACACAGGGTTCTCTGTTCGACCTGCAAACCATTATTGATTACGGGCAATCAGTGGTCAATGTTGCCCAGGAACTAACTAAAACCTTAATTGATCAACGTCCGCTAACTACCAGAACAATCCAGTCACACATGAATCGTCATTTTCACGGCACAGCAGCACAAGGGGCTTGGCAGTGGAAAGATGCTTATGAAGCTGTAGAAGTTGCTCAAATACTATATCTGCGTTACCAAGGATTATGCTGTGATAATCCTCTATTAAGATTACAACAGTTGGAGGCACTCTGCCCAACTCATACCCGCCGCAGTGAGGAGCAGTTGCAACTACAGCAGTTTTCCACACCTTTGCCCCTGGCTTACTTAGTGGCTTTGGCGGGGCAAATCACCAGTAGTGATTTGGCACTTGAACCCAGTGCTGGTACTGGGATCTTGGCACAGTTCGCTCGTCTTAAAGGTGCGAGTCTCATGCTTAATGAAATCTCGCAGGACAGAGCGAAGATTCTGCGGCGGTTGTTCCCTGGTGTTCCGTTATTCTCTGTTAACGCCGAACAAATCAACGATTACCTCGTAGGGAAAACTCAGCCCTCTGTGGTGCTGATGAATCCACCGTTTTCATCATCGCCCAAAATCAGCGATCGCAATCCTCATGCTACCCCTCGGCATATCAACTCAGCATTGCAACGACTGGCAGATGGTGGGCGGTTGGTAACATTAACTGCTAACTGGTTTTCACCAGCAAATCCTACTTGGCGAGATACTTTTACCAAGATACAGGATACAGCGCAAGTAGTGCTTTCAGTTGGTGTCTGTGGTAAAGCTTTTGCCAAGCACGGGACGCAGATAGATACCCGGATTACGGTAATCGATAAAGTTCCGGCTGCTGAAAAAGCCTACATCCCGTGTATTCCTAAAACCCTAGACTTGACTGAAATACTGGCACTGATTGAGCAATTACCAGGGCGACCAGTATGGGAACGTTCTATTTCAAATGTGGCAACATTCTCCAAGAAAGTCGTTAACTTGCCAAAGCGTCAAGTAGTTGCACAGCCAGAAACCTCCACAGAAATCCCAGATGTAGTTGTTCTGGAGTACGAGGTTATCGAGTGGGTTGCCAGCGAAGGTTTAAAAGATGTACTCTATGAAACCTATCGCCCACAAAGGCTGAGAATCAAGGACGCTTTACCCCATCCCTCACTCCTTTGCGAAAGCGCAGCCCTGGCACTTGTTTCACCACCAGCACCTACTTACAAACCACATCTCCCACATAATATTGTTACCCAAGGCTTGCTTTCAGAGGCACAACTTGAAAGCGTGATATACGCAGGACAAGCCCACTCTGAATATCTATCAGGCTCATACTTAGTAGATGATTCGTGGGATAACGTGAAGGTAGCAGCCAACAACGAAGAAAATGCCGTGAAATTTCGCCGTGGCTGGTTCTTGGGTGATGGGACGGGCGCTGGTAAGGGTAGACAGTGTGCGGGAATCATCCTCGACAATTGGTGTCAAGGACGTAAAAAAGCCATCTGGGTATCAAAAAGTTCTGCACTGATTGAAGATGCCCGACGTGATTGGTTTGCTTTAGGTGGTAGTGAAAAGGACATTATTGACCTCAGCAATATCAAACTAGGCGATCCAATCCCTTTCACTCAAGGCATTATGTTCTGCACGTACTCAACCTTGCGCTCACAAAAGGGAGGTAAAAGCCGACTCAAGCAAATCATTGACTGGGCAGGATCGGGCTTTGAGGGAGCGATCGCTTATGACGAGTGCCACGCAATGGGTAACGCGATGGCTACTGAGGGGAAACTCGGCTTGGTCAAAGCATCCATGCAGGGTATTGTTGGGCTGAGGCTACAAAATGCGCTACCTCAAGCACGGGTTGTCTACGTATCAGCGACCGGAGCTACCAAAGTGTCTAACTTGTCTTATGCCAATCGTTTGGGGCTTTGGCAGACTGGAGATTTCCCGTTTACCTCCCGTGAGGATTTCGTAGAATCAATCGAAGGTGGTGGCATTGCTGCAATGGAGGTTGTTGCACGGGATCTCAAAGCACTTGGTTTATATCTGGCGCGATCACTCAGTTTTGAAGGTGTTGAGTACGACACATTAAAAATTGAACTCACGCCCACCCAAGAACGGATTTATGACAGTTACGCCGATGCTTTTCAAATTATCCACTGCAACTTACATGAAGCACTAGAAGCGTGTAACATTTCTGGCTCAAAAACATATAACCGCATGGCTAAAATGTCTGCGATGTCTCAGTTTGAATCGCATAAGCAACGATTCTTCAATCACTTGTTAACTGGCATGAAATGCCCGAAACTAATTAAAGCCATTGAACAAGATATCGCCCAGGGTCATGCTGTTGTCATCCAGATAGTTTCGACTAATGAGGAACTGTTAAAACGGCGACTGAATGAGGTTCCCGCAGACGAGTTGAAGGATTTAAACCTTGACTTGACTCCCCGTGAATACGTGATGGATTACCTGTTAAGTGCGTTTCCTGTTCACTTGCATGAAATCCACTCAGGCGAAGATGGTGAGGAACGTTCAGAACCCGCTTTTGATGCCGATGGTTCGCCCATTCTCTCACAAGCAGCCCTTGGGTTACGAGATGCACTGGTTGACAAACTGGCAAGCCTTGACCCAATTCCTGGAGCTTTAGAACAACTATTGTGGTATCTCGGTCACAAGAATATTGCTGAAGTCACAGGACGTAGCAAACGAGTCCTTAAGGATGAAAATGGACGGCTGTTTGTGGATTCACGGGGTAGTGGTGCAAATATTGCTGAAACTACAGCATTTATGGCTGATGAAAAACAAATTCTTATCTTCTCTGATGCTGGTGGTACTGGTCGCAGTTATCACGCTGACCTCAATGCTGTAAATCGTAGACGGCGATCGCACTATTTGCTTGAAGCCGGTTGGAGAGCAGACAACGCTATTCAGGGATTAGGGCGATCGCATCGTACAAACCAAGCTTCTGCACCCGTGTTCAAACCTGTGACAACGAACGTGCGTGGTGAACGCCGATTCATCAGCACTATTGCTCGGCGGCTGGACAGTCTCGGCGCACTCACACGGGGTCAGAGACAAACGGGCGGTAACGGTATGTTTGATGCCAAGGACAATCTAGAATCTCAGTACGCTGAATATGCTTTATACGAATTGTTCAAGCAGATTTTCCAGGGTCGATTCTATGAGGTTCCTTTGGGTAAATTTGAAAAGATGACTGGACTCAGCCTAACTTCTCATGAAGGCGGGATGAAGATAGACCTCCCACCACTGCGGCAATTCCTCAATCGCTTGCTGGCTTTGACAATTGGGATGCAGAACCTGATTTTCGAGAGGTTTGAACTGCTGTTGAGTCAACAGATCGAAACTGCGATCGCCAATGGAATCTTTGAAGCTGGTGTTGAAACGCTTCGGGCTGAACGGTTTACGGTTAAAAGTTGCGAATCAGTTTATACACATCCTGCCACTGGGAGCGTAACGAACTATCTCAAGATAGAACGTATTCAACACAACAACATCAAAACTGCTGAGGAGATGCTGGATTTTGCTGCTAAATACCAAGGACAACTCATGGTGAATGAGAAGTCTAGTAATGCGGCTGTATCAATTCCTACGCACAGCTTCTTTGATAGTGATGGTGCTGCTGTGCCACGGGTTCTACTCGTGCGACCTCAAAAGGAAATTCGCGTATCTCAAGAACAAGTGGAAAATTCTACTTGGCAGCAGGTTTCGGTTGATGCGTTTGTTGCGGCGTGGTCAAATGAGATAGACCAATTGCCCAAATTCACTACTGATTATATTCACCTTGTGACAGGCATACTACTACCCATCTGGAAGGTGCTACCCCAAAAGAACAATCGAGTCTTCAGGCTGCAAACCAGTGATGGTGAGAAAATTCTGGGTCGGGTGGTAAATGCAGTAGATATTCAATCTGTGGCTGAACAGCTTGGGATGAAAAACAAGCTGCTTTCTCCAATTGAATTGGTATCACTGGTACTCAACGAAGGGTACTCACAGCAATTGCCGGGAGGTGTAACGTTGCGACGTTCTTATATCGCAGGGGAGCCTCGCATAGAACTGGTTGATACTTTATCCTTGGCAGACCGACTTGTGGCTGTAGGTTGTTTTACCGAAATAATCCAGTGGCGTAAGCGGGTGTTTATTCCAGCTAACTCCAAAGCGGCAGAGATTTTGGCTGGCGTAATTGAGATTCTGGGATAAAAAGCAGAATATTACATCTTCAATAAATTCTAACCTCTCACCCTTTTTCTTTGCTCTGGTTTCTCCCGGAGCAAAGAAATCTACATCCTTTATGACTATACCCAATTTAGACGAAGTGAAAAGGTAAAGACCTAACAAAGTTTCATCTGAAACCCGTAGTTAAGAGAAATATTGACAACCGCTACGCGAAAAACTTGCAGACATTTCTGAATAATTTACCACAAAAAATGAAGCGAAAAATAATTGCTCTATCAACTGCTTTTGCTTTTTCTACATTAGCTCTACCTTCGATTGCGTTTGCTGGGTCTGCCAGTAGAGTTATTCCAGGTGGGACAGTTGGTGTATCATGTACTTCATTGTCTGAGACAAGAAAAACGGTTACATACAATTTTCTTGTCAGAGGTGACAAACAATACCCTGCAATTAATGGGGTGAAACTTACCATTACAGGCATCGACGGTACAGAAAGAAAAGACATTTCTGCAATTATCCCACCTCAGACTGTTATTGTACGTCAAGTTGAGGATTTCGTTACTCCAATCTTGTCAGTGGCATTAACTGGTTCAGCGGTAGGCGTGAATTTGCAGGGTATTCACAATTATGAGGTTTCGCCACCGCTTATTGCCCAGTGCAATTGAGCTAAAGTAGAAAAATAGTTAAGTTCCCATACGAAACAAAACAGTTTTGTTTCGTATGGGACAACTAAAGGTGAACTGAGAAAAAAATTATGATTTCCTACAAATTAGGAATATTGACACCAGATACAAACACAGAAATAGAAAATAATTGGTTCTTAGATCGCGCTTTCAATAGTCACGTTGATTTTTGTATTTGGGTATTAAAAATAGATGGTTTGAAAGTTCCTCCTTTTGATCAACATCCGAATGGGAGTAGAATACTTCAAGACAAAGGAATGGATGTTGAGTCCTGGCGACTGTGGTTAAATAAAGTTGTGGCTACTCAAGATTATCGCTTGCATTTTGAAGTCTCAGACTTACAATCGAAAGTAGAAGAAGAATTAGCATCTCTTCAAGCATTAACTGCTCAGATGGTTCAGCAAGACGGCACTCTTCCAGTCATCGATTGGTCTGCTGTTCGCTCGTCTCTTACTCATGTTTATACATGGAAACATGAACTGTATCGACAGGCAGTTCAACAACTAGGCTCTCTTTCTCCACAAACTGTCCCACCCGATGTTTGGCAAGGTAAAGCCGAGATCAAGAATTTACTGAACGATTTATGGCAAAACTATCAATTGCTGAACAATAAAACAAATACAGGTATTGAGTATCTACTAGCAATTGAAAATCGACTGATAACGGAAGATTTATATTCACAGCTTGAGCAATACCGAACACATTTAAAAGCTTTACAAATCTTCTTAGTCAACTATCCAAGCCTTGTGGAATATATTGTTCCTCCATTCTCAGCGATTCTGTCACTAACAGATGAAGCACCGTTAAGTGAGCAATTTCAACAGCGTAGTTTGAGAGTAGCAGAGGCTCTTTCTGTACTTTGATATTCCCAACCACTTGAGACTTGGGAGTGTTAAAACAATCCAAAGAAGGTCAAAACGTAGATAGTTAACTATTATAATTTTTTTTAATCTAGACAGAGAAAAAAGAGAGGAAGTCTAACCAAAGGGATAAAAATAGATGATTTGGTCAGGTATTTATAATGATTTAAATAACTTAATTATGTTTGATATCTCCCAAATTTCATCAAAACAGCCGTGGGCATTAAATAGTTCTTTTAACTCCCACATAGATTTTTGTGTTTGGGTTTTGCAAAATAGTGGGTTACAAATATCTCCTTTTAACCACCATAATTCTACTAATACATCACTACAACTGCCATTAGATGCTCTGAGTTGGTCTAATTGGCTAAGTTTAGTTGTAGCAACACAAGATGACAGATTGAACTGGCATATTCCAGACATATCTGAAGAAGTGTCAAGGCAATTATCAAGAACCAGACAATTGATGCAGCAGCATGGTGAACATTTAGCCCAACAAAGTGGAATTTCTGATCCAAGTCAAGTATTTGATCAACAAGCCCAGCAATTAAATCAATATTTACATTGGCAAGAAGAACAATATCAACAAGCAATTGCTAGAGTTGGCTTGTTATCTACCGACACTCCCCCAGCTTTGGCTTGGGATGGTGAGCCGAGTATACGAGAGCAACTTGAGTCTTTATGGTCAGTCTATCAGGCAACTCCAAAAGATACTAACCGATTAGACGACCTGGAAATTATAGATATCTTCTACCAAGACCTTAAACAGCAATTTAGTAGTCAACTACCAACTTTGAAAGTTTATCTTGTGCAGTATTCCACACCTATATTTTTCCCAGTTAAGCCAGTATCAATTTTAGTTTCCCAAGTTAAAGATTTGCCAATTCAATATTTAAGAGATGGAATATTTCAAGCTGCTGAAAGTTTAGTAACTTTCGCAAACTAACTAACCCCAAAGCAGCAGAAATTTTGACTATGAGTAGCTTCATCAAAGTGGCTCATCTTTTCTTTTCTGCCATCCTACTCTCAAGCCCAAACAAATCCTTGTAGACTTCATAATCTTGGAAGAGTTGCATTATCAAACTTCTCGTAAAAACACAATAAATCGTATTTCTTCGCGCTTCGTACAAATCAAAAGCCTTAAATAAATCTTCTTTAGAACCCTGTTGATTGCCCAGATAAAATCTCACCGTTCCTCTACCACAGTAAGCTTCTGGGCAATTAGCATCTATAGATAATGCCTTTTCTAAATCAGAAAGTGATTTTTCTAGTTCTCTTAGTACAAAATAGATATTTCCCCTGTTGATATAAGCTTCTAAACAGTTGGGATCAATTGAAATTATGTGATTATAGTCTTCTATCGCTGCTGGATTGTCACCAGTTAGATTCTTATAGGTATAAGCCCGATTTAGATAAGCTTGAATTAAACTTGGATTCAGTGAAATAGCTTGATTAAAATCTTCAAGAACTTGATTAAACTCCGACTTATGACAGATTTTGGAACGAGCTAAGCCCCGATTATTGTAAGCTTCAGCAAAATTTGGATTCATTGTTATTGCATTATCAAAAAGCTGAATAGCATTTTCAAATTTTTCTATACCAAATTGAACCATGCCTATAGCATTGTGAACTTCAGCAAAATTTGGATGAAAATAAAGGGCATTTCTAAAGCATTCTGAAACCCCTGATAAATTTCCTGATTTGAGATATTCAATCCCCTTGTCGTACCACAATCTTGCTTGCTCTATGTCTACTGTATTCATAAGTTTTAAATTTCCATGCCCTGAGCCTTGGACTTCGCAACAAATTGATCAATCTGGCTATTAGCCTGTTCAAAAGTTTGTAGGACTTCAGGCGTAACTTTATTGATTTGCACTTTACCAGATTGCAGACTTAAAACTACTTCTCCATTCTTCTGAGCGATCGCTAAATCTCTTTGCTCCGTATTGAAAGTTAAATCATACATTTTACCCTTAACTTGTGTTGAACCATCTTCAAGAGTTACTCCCCCCAGCATCCCAATTCTTTGAGCAATTTGGGTTAGTCGGCTTATGTTCCGATGATCTTCAGTATCCTTATTCATTGCTGCTAAAGCTTTCTGCGATGGTTGCTGCCCTGAATCCAACTCAGTAGCTATCTCCATAATTCGCTGTTTGTACTGGTCGGATTTGCCAAGTTTATCTGCGACATCGTACCAATTTCGTAGATGATCATTGGTTACTATTGGTCGGTTTTCTACACCATCAGATTCGGTTTCCGCTACTTCATGATTATGGGAGGAATTAATAAGAGTTTTTGGTTCTGTCCAAGGTACAATTTCACCATTAACATAATCTCCCAATGGCTCTAGATGCAATCCCCAAACCTGCCGTTTCCCCGTGAATAGTTCTGGTAATGCCTTGGGTGAATGTTTTTCAATATTCGCCCACTGCTGTTGATAAACAGGATCAGCAATCATAGATTGGGTAATTTCATACTGCTTGCCAACTCGAAAGGCGACTTGTTTATTTCCTCCATTGGCTAGAGCAATGTCTCCTTCTTTGAAGCCGTACTGTTTATAAGGTTCGTAAGCCCTGGTGGTATGAGTTCTGCCATATCCCCGCATGGCATCAATACAAGTATCCACAGGTAAAAGATTAGTCTCACCATGCATTATCAAGGGATAATTCATGGGAATGGGCTTGCCTGAAATCATGGCAGAAATAGGCACAGTAGGAGAAAAATCTGACTTTTCACGGGATGTGGAAAAGGGGAGTTGGTTCGCGTAAAATTTACGCGAACCAATGCCAGAGAATTAACTTGTGATTTTAGATATTGTCGTGGTAGGTGTGTCAATGAGTGCAAATGAAAATCTTAGAGAAGAACCTGTATGAGGAGTGTAACTTTGGAGACAAACGTTTAACCCAAAGGGCAGCATTTATAGGTGAACTTTTATCGGTAAAATATGGTCAGCCTTTATCGAAAATATTTAAAACTGCTAGCGACCTCAAACGTGGTTACGAATTTTTCTCTAATCCAAAAACAAATTTTGAGAAATTGACTCAACCTTACTTTAAACAAACAGCCCAAGAAATAAACGGCGCTCCTGTGGTGCTAGCTGTAGGAGATACAACTTTTTTAGATTATAAAAAAATATTAGACAAAAGAGAAGAATACGGCCCAATAGGTAATGGCGGAAATGGATTAATTTTACATAGCTGTTTAGCTATAGAACCTGATTTTGGGCAGCCATTAGGGTTATTGTGGGAGAAGCTGTGGCATAGAGAGCATAAAGCTTCACAGCCGATTAATGAAAGCCAAGAAGCTAAAAAAGAGCGTCTAAAAAAAGAGCGAAAAGCCAAAAGAAATAAAGAATTTAAAGAGAAAGAATCTTATAGATGGGTTGAGGCTTTCTCAAAGATAGAAAAACAGTTTTCTACTTTAGAAATTCCACTAGGGGGATTATCGTCGAAGATAATTCATGTCTTTGACCGAGAAGGTGATATTGCAGAAGTCTTCGCCCAAATCAGTCAAACTAAAAACGCGGGTGTAATAGTCAGGGCGGCACACAACCGTTGTCTAGAAGGAGAGAATGAGCATTTATGGTCATACGTAACTTCCACTGCTGTCAAGTTTGTAAAAGACGTTGGACTAGCCGAAACTAAAAAGCGTAATGCCAGAACTGCCACCTTAGAAGTCAGATATTGTCCAGTATCAATTAGTTCGCCAACAAGGCTGAAAAATCAAGGCAGTTTTCATGTTTATGCAGTCTATGCCAGAGAAATTAATTGTCCAGAAAATTGTGAACCAGTAGAGTGGATGCTACTAACTACTGAATCAGTTGATTCAGAACAATCAGCAGCACAAATCCTCCGTTGGTATACGTATCGTTGGCGAGTTGAAGAGTATCATAAAATTCTCAAATCGGGGTGTAAGGCTGAAAGCTACCGATTAGCTGGTGAGAGTATGTCAACGATGTTGGGATTTTTAACTGTGATTGCCGCACAGCTATTGCGAATGACGTACTTACACCGTAACTGCCCGCACCTTGATGCTAGTGTGGTGTTAACTCAAGTACAAATGGATGTACTGTTAGCTAGTAGCCCGCCTAAATTCAAAAAAGATATCGAATTTACCGTTGATTGGGCAATCCGCGCTATCGCCCGCCTGGGGGGATACTTAGAACATCGAAAAAACAGTGCCATTGGTATACAGGTTTTATGGAGAGGTTGGTTAGAGTTAGAAACCCTGTGCCAAGGTTGGCTATTACACCAAAATCTTAAATAATTCGCTTCAAACGGTAAACACCTACCTGACTCCATCAGAAAATAATTCGCGTAAATTATCCGCGAACCGTAACGCCCGGTTTGTTATATGCCTCAGTCGCCAAAATCTTCAATTCAAGATGATTTAGCCAAACGTGTAGACGCGGTAGTCAAAATTAAACAGCGCCTTGAGCAAGAAATTCATTCGATACTCGCTTTGGGTAAGGTCGCTCCTGCTTCTTGTTGGATTGTTCGCTATCAAGCTAAGGGGCGGAATGATAATTATTGGTATTACAAACTACAGGCTTCTTCCCCAATCTTTCCCACAAAGACCGATGGTAAATTATCTCGATATCAGCATTTGGGTAAAGCTGGTAGTCAAGCTTACATAGATGCCCTTGAGCAAATTACCCGTCGCGCTAAAATTGAAGCTTTAGATCGCTCCATTGAGTCTCTAAACCTTGGTTTGAAAGATTTAATCGAAGAAACCTCCAAATATCGTCAACAATAAAAGTTGGTTCGCGTTAATCATACGCGAACCAACTCCCCTTTTCCACATCCCGTGAAAAGTCAGGAGAAAAATCGGTTCTTTTCTCGCTTCCTTTTTCTGCTCTGTCCATTTGCTCAAGAGTCCTCTGTTCCCCGTTTAGTTGAGATTTGACTGGAGCTTGGGTAATAACTGCTTGTACTGGCGGCTTCAAATGCTTAGGTCGATTCGGCAGTGAGTTTACTTGTTGTTGATACTCATCTGCTGAAGAGATCACCTCTCCAAACTTTTTGGTCATGGCTTTAGCAACTGGTTCAGGAATAGTTGAACTTACCAAATTAAATACTGCTAGCCCCTTTTTCGTTTCCTTGGGTACATCCTCTAAAGGAACTTGAGAAAACGCCACATTCTGATTAGTCAACCATTTAGTTACTGATTCGACTTTATGGTTATCAACTACCATACCCATTAGTCCCAATGTTCTGTCTTCCGGTGTAGTGAATAGGAATGTCGGACGTTCTTTGATTTTTTGCAGTATTGGTTCTGCTTGCTGTATCATCTGCTGTTGTTGTGCGTTAGCTGATTGAGTACCAAAAGCTTGGCTTTGTTTCGTCCAGACTTGAGGATATTCAACAGTGGCAGGATCAACTTTTAGTACTGTTGTTGTGAAATTACTTTGTAGTGTCGCTTGTACTTGCGTTAGCTGACCAGATTTAAGAACTCCTAACCCTTTTAGAGCTTCTTTGTCCTTCTTGAAAAACAATACTCCTAACGGTTCCCCATTGATAAATACTGCATCTTTGACTTTTGATAATGGTACTTCTAGGCTGACTTTTCTATAAGTTGTATCATTAAATGTCTGCCCCTGAATCTTATTAATTTTTAGTAAATTACCGTTTGGCGAGGTTGCGAGCGCAAATCCTTGATCACTATCCGAAATCGTCGTCAGCTTTAGATTTAGCTGGTTTCCATCTTTGACATAGTTAAAGGCTTGAAGTTGTTTGACTGAATCAGCATCTAATTCCCCTAGTATTTTACCATCCAGCTTGATATTGACTGCATGGTTTGGGACTTCTGCACTACCAATTTCTAAGGTTACAGATTCGGCATTAAAACTTTGACCTGCATGAGCAAATTTGCTAATTTCTCGAATGGTAAAATTTATGGGTGGTTTTCCTGGTACTGAAACCGTGGCATTAGCAGTAGAAGCTTCTTTTTGTATGATATTGGCTTGCGCTTTTGTGCCAATTGGTAGCTGCCCCGTTCTCGGCTTTAACATGGCGTATTCTTTGTAATCACCATCGTCCGAAAGTACAAATACTAGTCTAGAAGCGTGGCGTTCATGTCCTGGTGGGTGGTGGCTAGCTCTAATTTCTACAGGGTATTTTTCCTGTGGATTCCAGGTTTTATCCTTAAAACTGTTAGCCTCACTGTCAAGCGTCACCAAAGTCATCTGGGTAAATTGTAGTTGATTTAGTCGGGAAACAATTTCGTTGGGGAAAGCGGCGAAGACAAAGTTGGGGATCTTCTTGGAGGTTTGGACTGCTGGTTGCTGTTTATCTTCTAATTCATCTTGCCTTGCTGCGTCAACATTCCAAGCTGCCGCTGCTGCCGATAATCGCTCTTGCTCTGGGATATTTGCTCTGAATGCTTCGGCTGTTTCGTAAGCTTGTTGGAGCATCAGCTTAGTTTCTTCTCGACTCATTTGTGGCTTCAGTTCAACAATAGTCGCCCCACTAGTTGCCATTCCAGCTTTTAGGTTGTAATCTGCGACTGACTGCTGGCTAACAGTTCCCAGCCGACGGTATTTTGGTTTTCCGTCTTCTGTTTCATTATCAATCTGCGCTAGAGCCATTAATGTATGTGGGCATTCTTTTTCGGTAATCTCTTTTAATTTCAGATTAATTGTTTGAGCTTGACAAATGCCAAGATGACCGTAGGGAGTCAGGTTTGTGATTTCTAATTGCGCCCCTTGTTGTGTTTGGATGATCGCCTTGAGGCCTTTTTCGGTTTCGCGCCGTTTTTCCATTGCTATAGCCACACTGAATTTTGTGTCAAATTCATGCTTGGCAACAATCGCCGCAAATCTTTGTTGGGGAGTAAAATCAACTCCACCGAATAAGTCCTTAAACTGAACTATGGGGCGAGATTCTAGTTGGGACTGTTGGAAATATTTGTTAGTTTGGCTAATTAGAAGTTCTACTGGTGAGTAGCCTGTAGGTGTAATCCCAGAATTTAAATAAGCTGTTTTTGACTTTTTATCTTTAATATAGTTAACATTACGATACAAGTAGCGGCTGTTTTCCCTGATTAAATCCATCTCAGGTTTTTTCGCACTTTTGAATAAATCTACTGCTATTTGATTGTGATAACATCCCTCCTCAATCATCTTTCGGTACATCAAGCTGTTGTCATCCATTGCCTGATGTAGAATTTCTGGCGTTATGTTAGGATTTGATGCTATAGCTACAACAGATTGCATGAAAGGTTTATACTCTGCTCTAATTGGTTTGGGTTTCTCGCCATGTTCTTGGTCAAATAAACTTTGATAGTGGCTAGATACTTGGTTTAAATATTCCGATTTTTGTTCTAAAGTACCGTAAGTTTTAAGTACCTCAATTTCTGACTCTAATGCCTCCAGCGCTGTAACTTGATTATTGATAATACCCACGCTAATACTATCGCTCATGTGAATGGCGATTTCTTCAAATGGCGGTTGTTTTCCATCTACATAAAAAGACTGTTTCTTTTCTTTGACAGTAGGCCGATAAGCATTTTCTGGCTGGTTTCTGTACTCGGCTTCAGCCGTGAAGTTTGGATATAAGCTTGCGAGTGCTACACCGATACAATCGCCATCATAATCTCGTGCTTGGCGTTCTGATTCTGTTTCCGCTGGGTCTACAAAATCAACATCAATTCCTTGTGCTTCTAGTTCTGCAATTCTTAAACATATCCGCTTATGGTCTTCATCGTTAACTACAATAATTCCTTGTAAATCTGTACCATCTGGAGCTAAACGGTCTTCAACAAGTTTATTTTCGGAAACACATAGGCCATTAGAATTAAGAAATGGAGAACGGAAGTTAAGAACTTTTTCATCATTTTTCATCCAAGGTACACAGATTTCCCCATTTTTGAGTTCTTTGGAGGGAATGATCATTCCTCTATCAAAAGTTAGTGTTCTTCCAAGTGCAATATTTCGCCACTGACTTTGTACAAATCTGCTAAGTTCCTTTGTCACCTTCTCTGTTTCTAAAAGTTGGCAATGACCGAGTAAATCAGCTTTGATGAGTTTGTACATGAATAAGTCATCTTTTGTATTATACTCATCCAATTCCTCGCCTGGCTCTAACTCTTCATTTACCCTCAAGCTACTAATAGAAGTTTCTTGGTTGCTAACTCCTTGTTCTGTAGTTTGGCTAGTTGATTTCTTGCGCCTTTCATATTCCTCGCAATAAAGTTGAGCAACTAACCTTGGGTCATCTTGGGCTTCTACTAGCTTTTGGGCTTGTACTTCTAATTCCTCGACAAAATCTTTAAGTCCACGAGGAAAAGATGCCAGTAATTGCGAAATTGACATCTGACCTTTTTGTGATTGTGCTTTTTCACCCAACCAAATAGTTTGCTGGTATAGTCCTGGTTTGATTTGAGGTTTACTTGGCCCAGCCGGATTGTCTTTATCTGTACCCTTAAAACTACTAACGGGGATAATCAGGTCTATTTTGGGTTTATTGTTGGGGTTAGTATATTCTATTTCATCAAAGCTGTATGGTCGTAATGTCCCTTTTCCAAATCTATATTTAGTATCCTCTCCATCTCCTTCCCTCCACCCCAAACGGTGTTGAATCACGCGGTAACTTTTATCTGGCTGTTCTTCTCTTTTAGTTAACTTATCATAAAGTTCAATTGAGATTTGTCCATAGCAATCGCCTACTAACTTGAAAGCATCCTCTTGGTCAATAAGTCCTCCATTATCACCATTAGAATCATCCACAACTAAAATATTTAATTCTTCATTAAGTGCATTTTTACAAGCACCTAAAAAGATTGAACCGTAAGCCCCTCTGTCTTTTCTATCGGGACATAATTTATCAATCACTTCTATACATTCCGGCTCACCATACAGTAATCGGGTTTTAGAAGATAATAAAAGAGTATGTCCATCTGGATGATTTCTTAAATCCGATGATGTACTATGCTCATCTATATGTCCAAAAGAAAATTCTTTCTCTGAAAAGTAAAACTCTAATAGGGTATTATCTAATTTTTCAGTTAAAATTGATTGTGGGTTCTTATTATCCCCATCACTATGAATCCATTGATTTAATCTAGTGTCGAAGTGTTTGAACTCTAGAGACATAGTTTTATTTAAGTATTCAAAAATTTTCAGGAGTTTAATATGTCAGGAACAAGAATAAAACGCTGGCTAAATATGCACGGTAAAGAGTTTAATGCTGATGGAATATTGAAAGATGAAGTAAGACAGCAAAAGTTAGCTAAAGGCGCACATCCAGAAGCCATTGATGACTATGCCCGTAGGTTAAAAATTAAATATGATCAGCAATACCTCTGCCAAATTACGAGGGTTCAACGCCCGTAGAAACGGGATGAATGCGTCCTAAAGAAGTAAGCTTGGCAAAAATCTGGTTTAATAAAATAGGCTCAGGGATTTCTGGAAGCATTTTTAAAATTTCATGGATATATCGAAAGCCACGATAATGAGCCTTAAGGTCAATAATGCCGGAGCCGGGATTAATGAGGCGAAAATCAGCGAGAAGATGATGAGATAAATTAACCATAAAAAATGCGAAATTAGCAGCGTTAGTTACCGCAGTTTGCCTCAGATTCATAAAATCTTCCAACCCCCAAAACTGCTTTGCATCACGGAAGTTAAACTCGATTTGAAAGCGGAGTTTGTAATAATCAATTATTTTTTCAAATGATAATTCCAGGTCACTGGAGAATAGAACTACATGGCTACGAACATTAGTCTTAAGATTGGTTTTGACTAAAATCACTACATTTAGAGCTTGGGCAAATTCTTTGTGAAGGAGAGTGGCTTGATAAATATCACTTTGAATCTCATCCTCAATGCTACTTTTAGATAAATATTTGTCAGGTATATTACTATAGTCTAGTTTGTCACCGTATTTACGACGAGAGCGTTTATGATAGTCAGGATTTTCATAAGGGATATATAATGCTGAATCGTGGCGCAACTTGGAAATTATGTGCAAGTTCACTTGTCGTGCCATCTGTAAAGCGTTGTTGTTACCAAAATGACCATCTACTACCAAGTATGTTAGGGGAATAAAATTAGCTACTAACTTGAATAGTGAATTAATCATCTTTTTAATTAGCAATAGTTCAGATGTGAATATCACTTCGGTTTTATTTTTGTTTTTACTCCCTTTTGGTCGTCCACGTCCACGTTTTTCTTTGGTTTTTATTTTTTCGCTTGACAACTGAATATTTGTTTTAGTATTACTCTTGATTACTTGTTCTATTTGAATCGGAAATGACTGTCTTTGCTCAACACTTACTAACGACAAGACAAAGAAAGATAGCCCTGATATAGGTTTGTTTACTAGGCTAGAGAAGAATCTATCCAACCCATAAGTCTGTTTACCCGACTTGCTGACTACAACTTCATCTCCGGCAAGCAAATATACTTCATCCTTTCGCCATAAATGTTTACGAAAAAACAGCCAAAACAATGTTGCCCAAGGTATTACTGTATGAAAAAATCTCAACATTGTCCGATAACTACCACCAATGTCTGTCCAACGAGAAATTCCCAACATGGTGGCTCGGCCGCTCATTGCTAACATGGCCATGATGATCTGGTTCATTCGGCGCATCGTCGTAGCGTTGATCTGCGGTAGCAGGCATTGTAACAGTGATAGGATGTCCAACATGGGCGAATTGTAGCTTTTGAGTTGTCGTTTGGGAAGACAACAACTCTACTACAAAGCGCCCTCTCTCTTCATACTCTTTTTTTGGCGAAGGTATTGATCAGTGGAAGCATTTAGATGAAACTGACCCAGAGCCGTGGCCTGTTTACACTGCTTACGATTTCTTCACGCCAACGGAAAAACAACAGTTTAATCCTGATGGTTCTCTCAAGCCCGAATACATAGAATCTGAGCTTCGACGTGGCACTAGCTCAGGATGGCTTGAGGAAATGGAAAGGCGTAAGAAAATTGAAGTTGATAATTACAATGCAGTATCTGCTGCTCATGCAGAGCAGGGCATTAACTTTGGTGAGCAAGAAATGAATAGCAGAATGTATGCCAGCAGAACCTATACCCAACGCCGCAAGCAGATGGAACAAGATCTGCGAAACTTTGAAGATGCTGATAGCCTACCCTTCGACAAGGACACAGCATTTTAGGTCAACGTTGGTTCTAGCACTACGATTGCCATGCCGAATTATGGCATAATTGCATACATGGAGAAGCTGAAGGCGTTAATACTTTCAGCTTTTTGCTTAGACTTCTGACGCTGAGTGACCGAACAATTCGCAATTCGCAGTGACGCTCGAAGACTCGCTAACGCTGCGAAGATCGCAATTCGCTTTTTAAGGACGTAATTGTAAATTGAGCCGTTGGGGATACAAGCCCACGCCAGTTCGTTCAAGTCGGGAAACCCCGAAGTTGCTCCACTTGGGCAAAGCCCAAGACCGCACTTCTCTTCGCCCACACGACTGGCTCCTCAATTCATTGAGGAAAAAATAAAAAGACGTAGTATCAATGTTCAAGCCCCCGCCGCGAGAAGTGGGGTAATAATTGCGAATTGCGATCTTCGGTAGCGGGGCGTTTAGCCCATTGGAAATTGCGAACTAGTATGACCATCTAGATCAACGCTGCCCAACAGCAGGTGGGTTAACTACAGCTTGTGAAGGTTCATTAGACTTGAATACTCCATTGAAAAAAGCAATCATTCCTAAAACAGCAAATGCAGTAATGATTACCCTTTGGAAGGAATTGAATACAGACTTCTCTTTTACTACTTCATTCCATACTTTTTTAAACTGGTCTTCTTTTGTCTGCGCTGACGTTAAATAATAAAGAGCTTCAATTAAGGGAGAAACATCTTCTCCTTTTTGAGCTTTCTGGCACAACAAAATTTCAAGTTGCTCCTGACGACGCTCAGGGGTAGACAAGTCTATATTTTGCAGTTCGGGACGTATACCATTCAGGGGTTTAATTTGTAGTTGTTCCATAATTTTTCTTTGATGATTTTGTAAGTAAAAAGGTGTAGAACAGCCTTCTACACCCTATAATCTGCAAAGTGGGAGTGGGAAACTATATGCAAGGATTCAGAAGTCAGAATACAGAAATCAGAATAATTAAAGAACTAAGGAACAAGGAAGTTGATAAAGGAATGTACTACTCATCATTTATTCTGACTCCTGACTCCTGACTCCTGACTCCTGACTTCTGGGTGCTAAATTCTTCTCCATATATTCACCTACCACCGCAGAGTTTATATGTTCTATCCTCACAAAATCAATTGACCAAAGTACGGAAAAAAACGGTACTTCGGTCTATAGAAAAATTAAACTATTTATGCTATATCTCTAATTCAAAATTTTGGCTTTGATGGCGGGAATGCTCTCTTGTTGGTGCTACATCTGGCGAATCTGGCTCAAACGGATCTGTGCCGTCAACAAATATTTCCTGTGCCAAAGTTCTGCCGTCACCATCGGTGTCACTATTTAAGACATATTCTAAAACCTGTGATGGCATCCCCTGGCGCACTGCTTGGGCATAGAAAGCTTTCACAAACTCCACCGAGGCTTCGCTACTGGACAAAACCTGCATCGTGCGTTCGGCATCAACTATAGTCATTTTGGAGATGTCTTTGATACCAGCTTCTTGCCAAATATCACTGAAATATTCTAGATATCGGTCATCGAAATTCTGCTCTTGGGCAAACTTTGCTAGTTCTTGTGATTGTGCTTCTATATTTTCAGGCATGGCAATCATGAAGTGAGTTTCAGTTCTTCGCGCTTAGTATTTGAAGTGACCATTTTCATCAACTGCTGATTCAGGTAACTCTGCGCCGAAACGTAAAGATTATCCCAAATCACAGGGTTACGACAGATTTTGCTCCCTACTGTATTTCCGGCCAGCTTCTCTGACACCAAATACTTACGGTAATAGTTCGCCCACAGATGTTGTAGAAAATCCTCAGCGAACTCATCAAAAGGAATAATCCAATTGTAATTCTCATCCAAAAATACCCGATAAGCAGCAACAATCGGCATGGCAATATCAGCAGGTGCAGCGAAGCCAAATGAATACCGACTATCTGGTAACAACGTATTCTTGCGCGGGTCAATTGAAGCTAGGTCAACAACGCCCTTCCTTTTTGGCTTGGTGATGTGTTCTTCAATTACCTGAAATAGCCGTTGCTCAATCCACAACCCCTTTGGTAGTAACGGCAGCAACTTCGATAGTCTTTGTCTTTCAGCCTCACTCAAGGAAGGCGTGTTACTAACAGGTGGGTGTTTGGTTCTGCTGTTGCTGTCAGGATTGTATTTATTTCTATCCAAGCAGTTCATCAACTTAATCAAATGGTTGACGTTGCACTGGGGACTCTTGGGCGCACCGCTTTGGTTTTGGTAATAGGCAACCCGAAATTTTGTTTCTTGCTCACGCTCCAGTTTAGCTAAAAACTGCTTTAGGAATTTATAATCACCCCTGGCGTTAACTTTTGAACGCGCATCCACTGGTGCAGTAGTATTTGAGGCTAGGGCTATATCTTTTGCTTCGTCTTCAGAAAGCCCAATATGAATAGTAACTTTTACCCTCGCTTGGGCAACGTCATAGTTGTAATTCTTAGCTTGCTCAAACGCCAGAATTGTGTGACCGCCGTTAATGATGCCATCGCTACCACCCTCGGAGGCCTCCAGTATCTCTAGTTCTAATTCGGTTTTATTTTTATTGGGTTTAACTTTATTGGCACACAGTACGATTCCACTGTGACGCTCGAAGAATTTTTCGGGCTGAGTCGTTAAACTATCAAAAATTTGCCTGTATGTCGCACTTTTCTTGTTGGGTTCGCGGATATTTGGTTCTAAAGGTAAATCTGTAGGGAATTTATCAACGTGGGCAGTAGCGATAATACATTGTGGGTTGGCATTAATATAGTTGTCTATCTTAAGAGTCCAATTTTTTGGCATGGTTTATTTTTTAGTGAAACTTAATTTAAATATGTTAACGCTACGAGTATTTAGAAATGATAGTATTTATTTTTATTAACCTTTGATAAATTGAGAACCCAAAACAATCATCATTAATAGCGCAATTAGTCTCAACATAGAAATTGAACTTTCTACAAAGTTAATCTGAAAAGTGTTTCCATAGCTATCAAAAACACCTTGAATTAGCAAACGTGCTTTTAGTAAATCAGCGCTCAAAACTGATGATTTTTTTATTTTACCAAGCCCTGGAAATTTGCACTGTTTGAATACATTTTTCCCATAGCAGTTACAGACAGCGGCTTGTTTTTCTGACAATACTTTTCGTTGCTGTTCAGTTTTTTGCCAGCAAGAGTCTTTCGCCACATCTGCACCCAGCCCACTCAGCGATACCAAAGATTCAAAAGGGTATTTGGTTAGCATCATAGAGTTAAATGTTTTGCCCACAGAGTTAAACTCGTTGGTTGGAAGAATACCACCTCCAAATACCACTTGGGGAACTAGCACCAGAATTGTTAATAAAGGTGCAACACTTTGACTCGGTGCAACAGCAGAAACTAATAACCCTAAAATCATACTCCCGAACGAAGCAAGGAAAAGGCTGAAATACATTGCTGCTAAAGTGCTGTTGTCAACAGTTAATTTCACCGCAGCGACCATACAAGCTAAAAGTACTGCTGATTGGTAGAGTGCTAGTAGAAATGCTAACTGAAACTTGGATGCCACATAAGGAACTACACCCAGTCCCGCGCTACGTTCTCGACGGTAAATGGCTGTTTCTTTAGCAATTTCTGACATCGTAGCCAGTGACCCAGACATTACAGCCATAATCACTGTGACAAATAGCATCGTAATTGCCTGGGAAGCGTTACCAGTCTTAGTGTTAAACAAGTCAGACGTCCACAGTGCAAAATTTAATGACCCCAAGATGGGCGCTCCCAAAAGCATTAATGCCAAGCTGATCCTGTTTTTCAATAGTACGGTCAAGTTACGACGACACAGCACCCACCATTGTTGGCGAAACTCCGGCTTGATTGGCACAGGCTTAATTGTGTTTTGAGGAATCGTTTTTTGGCGTTCCCCAACAAACTTTCTGTAGAACGCATACGACTTAAATCCCTCTTCCCATTGTGACGGCGACAACTGACGTTCTACTCTGGCGTAAATTGAATCGAAATCTTGGACTTTGAAATAGTTAAAAGCTAACTTTGGAGGGCCAACATAAGCTAGTCTGCCACCCTTCGCCAGAAAAACTACCATATCAGCGATCGCTACATTCTTGGTAGCATGAGTAATCAAGATTACTGTACTTCCGGCATTTGCTAAACTCCGCAGCAGGTGCATGATTTGTAATTCCGTGCCAGGGTCAAGTCCTGAAGTTGCTTCATCCAGGAAAAATAAACTGGGATTACTGATTAGTTCTACCGCAATGCTTAAGCGTTTGCGCTGTCCACCACTGAGTCGTTCAATGGAGACATTCTTGCGCCCAGTCAGTTGCAATTGTTCAAGTACTTCTGTTATGCGTTGCTGCCTGTAAGATGACGATACCGAAGGGAGCCGCAGATGAGCAGCATAGTTAAGTGCTTCCCCCACAGTTAATTCTAAGTGAACGATATCATCCTGCGGCACATAGCCAATTTTGTTTTTGAAAGCGTTGAAATTCTTGTAGAGATCACAGCCGTCAACAAGTACTTTACCTTTGGCGCGGCGTTGTCCATTGAGTGCATCCATCAACGTTGACTTTCCACCACCGCTAACCCCAGCAATGACTACGAACTCTTTGGGAAGAAATGATAGCGAGATATCGTTGAGCAAAGTTGTCCCAAACACTGGTCTAGTAGATTTGTGCAGTCCAATGGCATCTAATCTCATGCGCTCAATGGAGAGAGTTTGATGTTGCTTTGCATGAAATACTGGGATTTTGGCTGGTGCTGGAGAACTAATTTTTATCTCTATAATCACTAAACCAAGCTGTATCAGATTTCCGTCTGACAAAGCTTTGAGTCGATATGCTTCTAGCCGGATGCCTCCAACGCGTGTGCCATTAATACTCCCCTCATCTACCAAATAATACTGACCTTCTTTGAACGCAATCTTAGCGTGTCCTTTATCTACGCTATGATCGTGAATCACCAAATCATTATATTTGTCGCTGCCAATACTGAAAGGGGTTTTTTGAACCGTGCATTGCTGAGTAGGATTCGTGTGAACAGTCAGATCTAGAGTCTGCATTTGTGCATTGCTACGGAAATAGCCTCTGTATTTCATCGCTCTCCAGCAGATGATACAACAGTTAGGACAAAGATGATATCTTCAAATATATATAGTAAGTAAATTTCAAATAAAACATATTTAGGCTTATCATAAATGTCAAAGTACGTCTGTAGTTCAAAAGATAGTAATGTTTGGCATCTTCCACCAGAAGCAGTCGCACAGCAAACATTTCAAACTGAGGAAGAAGCAATCCAATGGTTTAAACAAAAATATCCTGAGCGAAATTTAGATTTTTCTGGTTATGAGTTTGACGGCAATTATTATAAAAATTATGTTTCTGATAGTAAAACGGAACTTGGGTACATTAATCAGCGTCCTTGATAACTTCACAAAGTATTTTTTCCAGAAGAGCTAAACCAGAAAATAATAGGCTTATTTTTATTTTGAATATGTTAACGCTGTAGGTATGAGAATTTAGGCAGCATTCCATCATTTAGAACTTGGCGATAGTAGCTACATCAATGTGATTTCTCAAGAAACGCTACGCGAAAATTAGGCAAAATCGCTCAAATGAGGAAAAATAAATTGAATAGTAATAAATACTCCATTACCGAGATTAATAACTGTGAGCCACCAACAGAGGTTAAAGCAGTAAAAGTTCATGAATATATTCCATCTATCAATGAGGATTGGATATACGTTGGTGGAACCTACTGGACAAGAGAAGAGGTCGAAAGAGAGTTTGGAGAAGAACAGTTAGAACCAGATCAATAATTCCAAAGCGATTGCTGACCAAAACGGGATGTGGGGTGTAGGGGAAGAGGTTGTTTTCCCACACCCTGCCCTCACAAGGTTTCACCTTTTCTTAATGTTCCCCCTACACCCTTTTCATGAAAGCTTTCTCATGTCCCTGTTCCTTTGTCCTCTGGCTTTTTGGAGAGTAGTCCATCATTTTTCAATTGAGTAATCACCGCATTTCTAACATATTCGGCTGTAGTTATACCTAGTACTTGCGGTAACGATCGCAGAATAGCGTCTATTTCAGGCGGGAACTTAGCACCAATTGTTCTTGCTTGACCACCGATTCCTTTACCTTCCGACTCAAATCCTCTCTTGCCTTTAACTGGTTTTCCCATCACTTTTATCCTTGATTATTTACAGGTTATCCTGTAAAATATATCAAGTCAAGGATTGAGAAATTATTGACTAAAGACGGGTGTTAAAGCCCGTCTCCGTACTCCTTTCTCAAGGGAGTACTAACCACAATTCGCAAGCTTTAAGGACGAATCATGGCTAAGAAGAATTATAAAGCAGCAGAAGCTGTCGAGTTTTACATTGGCAATTATCGATTTGATGCAGTTCGCGTTATTGAGACAAAAGAATATAGAATGTCTCAAGGACAAATACTTACGCCTATAGGTGTAAACCGTAACTGGCTTGGCACGTTACCTAAAAAGGCTCCTAAAGTATATCAAAGTCTTGTGGAGCAAGGGCTAAATCATGATACCCTCTCGACGCAATATACAGTAAATAGCGCAGGTACAAGAGCAGATACAATACCTTTAAGAAATGTTAGAATAATCTGGCGTTACTTTGATAAACAGGGAAATCTTGAAGCTCAAAAGCTGATTGATGCCTTGTCAGAGGATTCGTTAATCAGTAGGTTTGAGCAAGTTTGGGGAGAGTCACGGACAGTTGAGCAACGACGCTTTGATGACTCCCGGATTTTGGACACGCCACGTCCCTGGACAAGAATGTTTGAGAGTGAATTTGAGGAAAATTTAGCAAGGATTACCAAGTTGCATAAAAAGAGTATCAGAAATGGACTGTATTATTGGGAGTTCATCTATGGTTGGATGACCCCAGAAGAGAAAGCCAAACTCGATATCGTTAATCCCGTTCTGCCAAATGGGCGGAGGCGGAACAAGATTCATCAAATGCTATCTGACCAAACAAAAGAGAGATTAACCCCACACGTTACATCAATTTTAATCCTGATGAAGTCAGCTAATTCTGTAGACGAATTGCGGCGATTGGTTAGTCGGCAATACGGGGTTGACCAACCCAATCTTTTTGATGGCTGGAATTTAGGGTAGTTAGCTAGATCGGGAGCGATCGCAATCAGAGCGATCGCTTCCAATTCAAGACTAAACTCCAGGATGCATAGTCAGAAACCCGTTTTTCTCCCAAACTTCTTTGGGTGGGGTGGAATTTCGTACAGGCTGGGATTGGTAAGAATCTGGGACTAAATTCTGTTTGCGTTCATAACCAAAGTTGTGGTCTAACATTTTGATGTAAGTAATATGTGCAGTCCATACATCAGTGATTCTGTCACCCAGTCCTTGAGTATCGAGCTGTTTAGGAAGTTGGACTCCACCATTCCAAACAATTGGTACGTCCTCTTTTTGAAAATGTTCAGTTAATTCCTTACGCACAAACTCAGCAGTCCCGCCGCAAATGATAACTTCATCCAATACAGCAATATTTCTAATCCACCGAATTAAAGCTCGACAGTAATCATCACGGACATCTGGCAAAACCGAGTTAAACAACTTTAAATCAGATTCAACTTCAAAAGATGTGGCCTTGCGTGATAAAGATTGTAGTGCATTAAGATTGCCTTTACTGGCTGACACTAAAGCGAGTGGTATACGTAAATCATCTTTTAATAGCCCAACAGCAGTACGCTCCACAAATTGCTGCACTAACCAATTCATCCCCAACTCCGTAGATTCAGCCTTTGTTGGATTACCTTTAGCCGAAAGAAAAAAACTAGCATTCCGGTAGCCCAACATCAACATTCCAATATTTTTTTGTCCAAACAATGCTCCTAAACCCCGACTCCGGTAAGCCATAATCCCACTCCCCTCTGGAGCTACGTAAAAATTATGTAGTTTAACTTTTAACTTGCCTGTTGGTGTGACAATTCCTTTTCTCAATGCTGATGCCAACTTCTTACCCAAATCTTTGCCATCCGAAATTTCTCCCGGTGGTAGCAACAATTGCACGGAAGCGTCAACACCTTTACTCAAGCCCAATTGACGACACGCTAACCATAATAATCCTGCTACTTTTGGTAAGGCATAGTGAGATTTTAGATCCCTGAGCGCTGGTGTGCCAGCAAAAGTATTTTTAGCTAGAGCGCCCAAAACATAATACTCATCACCTATTCCTACCCAAGTGCAGTTTTCTGACAACTGAGTAATTGAGTTTTTTCCTACATCTGCGATTTCTGGCTCCATTGCCACTACCATCGGCACACCCGAAGGGTATATCTGAACAATTATCTTGTTCTGGCTCCCACCTAAATCAACGGACACAGCTACCCTGGTATAAACGGGCGCAATCTCTTTTTTCGGCGTATTCATTAATTAATGTTTCTCTACTACTACTCAACACCAAACAGCTTGTTAATCTGTTTCACTTCTTCTGGCAGTTCTAATTCCATCAAATCGTCAGTGTCCTCATCCCAGGTTTGGTCATCCGAGGTGGACACTAGTGTTTCATCCGAGGTACTATCGCCAACTTCAGCGTTGTTCACAATAACAGCAGTTTTGACATGAGATTCCAGAAAAACCTCACGAATCAAAGCCGCTTGTGCTTCTAATTTTTTAATTGACCAAATTGCCCTCTGCCTCAGTTCTTCACCATCCACTCCATCAGCAGATTTGACAAAGGGCGACCAATATTCAAGGAGGGTCAACATCACTATCTCTGGTAAGCTCCCTAAATCAAAGGGTTCTGTTTGTAGATAATTAATTACCTGTCCGTCGATAGTATCTAACGTTCGCTTGATTGAAAGAATTACTTGCTGGTTCTGTTCCATTTTTTTTCATGCAAATTTTTCCCTAGTCAGGTACAACAGTCCCACTTCGTTTTACTTTCACTTTGCAGAATCAAAATGCAGAATATGGTTAAAGTCTAACCGAAATATTTTCCTTTACAAACTTAATTTTAATCACCACTAAATCTATCTAATTAGTGGGCTTTAAATTTCTAAATTGTATACCAAACTACAGTTTCTCTAAGACTGTTCTGCAACTAGTCTGCGACTGCTCTATGACTGCTGTATGACTAGTTTGGGGAATCACGGGGAGCAATTGCTCATTTCTCTACGACTAGTCTACGACTGCTCTACGACTGTTCTACGACTGTCGTAGGGAATCACGATTTTCTATATACAACAATTCTTCGATTAAATAATAAGATAACCGTACTTATTACGTTTATTTTGCTTAATTTAGATTCCAGCCATTTGGGCATGGCGTTTAAGGTGAAAAAATGGAAATTTTGGTTGAAAATAATTTTAACAGAGGAAGGGGCGGATGGCTTACGCTATAGCGCGATTAAAGAAATTAAAGCGAAGCAACCTGACAGGCAGCGCATCTCACGCCAGCCGTGAACGAGAAACCCCTAACGCAGATCCAAACCAAAATAATATTAGATTCATTGGCAGTAATAACCCAGAGGAACGACTGGAAGATTTAGTGTTAGCCAAAATTGCCGAGCAAGAGCAGAAACGGAAAATTCGCACAGATGGGGTTTACTGTGTAGAATTTCTGTTGAGTGCATCTCCCAGTTATTTCCGCCCAGATTGCCCAACGAACGCAGGGTATTATGAACCTCAGAAACTAGATAATTGGCTAGAAGCAACGCATCAGTGGTTAGCGGATGAATACAGCGATCGCATTGTCAGGGCAGAATTACACTTAGATGAAGCGACTCCCCACATTCACGCTTATTTTGTGCCTGTGGATGACCAAGGACAATTACGCTGTAATCATTACTTTGATGGACGGCAGAAGATTCATAAATTCCAGGATTCCTACTATGATACGATGCGGCTGATAGGGCTGGAACGTGGGATCAAAGGGAGTAGAGCGCAGCACCAGGACATCAAGGACTTTTACCGCATAGTCGAGGAGGGACGAGACTTAGAAGCATCAGACTTAAGCGAAGAACAGTTACAAGCAAAAGCCGCTGATCGCGACAGGGCAACTCGGCGTAAAGAGGAGATGGAAGCTACAGCCAAAGCTTTAGCCAAAGAAAATGAACTGTTGCAAAAACGGGTTCAGGAATTGGAGCAACAGACAGAGCAATTACGCGACCTAGCCCTAGAAGATGTAGCTTGGGAGTTGGGATTAAATCGTGAACGACAAAGATGGCATGGTCAAAATCACATCATTAATATAGATGGGTCAAAATTCAGTGAGCTTGATCCCAGTTCTTCGTTAGAAGGGAACGGTGCGATTGATTTGGTGATGCACGTTAATGAGTGTAATTTTCGTCAAGCGATCGCTTGGCTAAATGACTGCTTTGGTGAAGCTGGGGCAGAAAGAGCAGCTCTAGCTCAGGCGCGAAAGGTGACTGCTGAGATTATTCAGTCAGAACCACGCCCCACATTCCAGCTAAGAGTTGAAGATAAAACTAAGTGGCTCTCTGTCTCTAATTACTTGACCCAGAAACGAGGCATACCATCAAATTTTGTAGAAGTGCTGCATAACCGGGGGCTGGTTTATGCTGATGACCAACAAAATGCTGTGTTTGTGATGCGGAATCTTGACGGTCAAGCTACTGGCGCATTCAAGCGAGGGACACGGGGAGAAAACAACAACTTTAAGGGTTATGAGAAAGGGACTAAGCGCCGTGATAGCTGGTTTCACTTTCATTTAGGCGGACAGCCAACAGAACCAGCACAAAGATTAGTACTGTGTAAGTCGCCTATCGATGCCGTGTCCTTCGCCATGCTGGAATATCAAGTCAAAGGTGTACCAACTAGAACACTTTACATGGCAGTGGATGACCCCAAAAACTTACCAGTGGAGCAATTGCAGCATATTCCTACTGTAAAAGTGGCTTTTGACCCAGATCACACTGGCGATGCAGCGGCACGAGGTGTTAAGGAATTATTGCCACAGGCTAGAAAACTCAAGTGTAAAGCTAATGATTGGAATGAGGAACTGGTGAATTTTTCACGTCAATTACAACAGCATCACTCCCAACAACGGCATGAGAATCAGGGAATGGAGCTTTAAGGAGTTGTTTCATTGTCTTTCTTCCACTCATCAATCGTCTTACAACCTTGATCAGTTGTAGGAATTAACCCATTTGAGGATACACCAAAGTTTGTCAAGGAAGCATTTTCTGTTTCTGCATCTGCAATTGCATCTCGTAATATCTGCTCTTTTTCTTGTTTTGGTACAATTTCCACTTTTACATCTGTAGGTTGAGGATTACTTCCTTTCTTCAATAAAAACTTTTTTATCGCGTATAATTGCTGTTCTTTAGGAGTGCCTGAGACAAGACATCCCCTAGCTTTGATAAAAAGAGTTGAGTCTAATGAAATATCAGCGAAGCTAGGCTTATTGATAAACTTTATTTCTCCTGCCGGCCCCCATACAAAAATCGGTTTTTGGAAACCTTCTGCGGGAACATCTCTAGTTTCATCACAACCTTTATTTACCTTTCTGTTCAAATTTATCTTGGAATCACCACAAACTTTCCAAGAAACTTTATAGAGATCAGGAGTGCTTTCTACAAAATTCTGGAATTTTTGCTCTTGCTCTGCCTCTGCTGCTTTTTGAGCATTTGCTGCTTTCTGTTCTGGTGATTGGCATGATGACAATCCAACACTTACCAGTAAACCAAACACATAAACCTGAGTTTTATTAAGTTTTAAAATCATAAATAATACCTGATTACCTCAAATATTTTCATCAACATTTTACTAGGAAATTAAGTACAAAGCTCAATTGATCAAATATACTTATTTAAGTTGGATATTAATATAGTAAACAAAAAATATAGTGAATAATCTGGTTTCAAACATTAAGCTACACTTGGCTTATAGCACTGATGAAAAATGCTGAATTAAACAAGCTAAATAGTATTTTTACTCAGCGCTAACCAATGCCAGTTGCACAAGCACAAAGAATGTATAAGAGTGGGATGGGATAGTCTAGTCAAAAAGCAATAGCCAAAAGTACTGTATTTTTAGGTACTTTTGGCTGGAGAAACAATTTGTTACAACTTTTATGATCAGGACGACCTTAACTTTAAAAACTGATGAATACTGCGCTGACACAGCAAGTATTTGACCTAATCAGACTAAACAACCCCTTGATTGCGGTAGAATCTCCACTGCAAGAGAGACTCAGGCTACTCAAAAACCTTGCCGGGGAATGCCAGCAGAAGAACGTCAACTGCTATATATGGACACTCGAAGATGACCAATTGCATCAGTTACAGGTTAATGAGGACTTAGTTTTACAGCAAGTACTAGATTATCAATCAATTGCCAAAAACCGACGTGAACATTACTTTGAGGTTCTGCGATTTTGGAAAACTACTAATTTACAAGGAATCCTGATACTAGAAGGAATATTTCCTTGGTTGGGTACAAATACCAGCGACCCCGATTTCTTTTTGACTGCTGAGTGGATTAAGTCTGCCCTCATTAATTTAAAACTTTACAATCGCAACTCAAATAAAACAGCGATTCTCTTGGGGCCAAACGCCAGCCTTTCATCTGACATTGCGGCGGAAATTCCGACCGTTACACAAAAACTGCCAACAGTTGAGGAAATCAGCACTCACCTACTGGGAGTACTGCCCAATAATTACAGTGAAACGGAAATTCATGAGATAGCCCTGGCTACTGTGGGGATGTACTTGGCAGATATTGACTATGGTATTAAACAAGCGATCGCTTCTGGAAGTACCAACGCCCAAGAACTGACAAAAAAACTTTCCGCTTACAAAGTTGACCTGCTTAGACGAGTTTACAATATTGAATTTCTCCAGCCCCCAGCGATTGAAGTTGGCGGACTGGACTTGATGCAGTCAGCCTTTAAAAGATACAAACGACTGTTAACGCCACTAGCCAAAGCATATAATCTGAGATTACCCAAGGGTATTTTGTTGATTGGCCCCCCAGGTACAGGTAAATCTTATTCAGCTAAAGCTTGCTCCCAGCAATTGGGTATTCCCATGATCATCTTAGAATGGGGCAGCTTCCGTAGTTACGGCAACCTCGCAGAGTACAAACTGAAAAACTTACTGTCACTGGTAGACAGAATTAACCGTGTAATTCTATACCTAGACGACTTTGATAAAGGATTTGCTGGGGATGATGATTTATCTAGGCGACTGGCAGGGATGCTGTTAACCTGGATGCAAGAAAGGACATCGGATGTTTTGATTATTGCTTCTGCCAATAATATAGAATGGCTACCACCAGAACTGACCAGAAGCGGAAGATTTGACGATATTTTTAAGGTGGACTTACCTAACAATGGAGAACGGCACTCGATTTTCACTCTGCACTTAGCTAGATTTGATTATCGATTCCGTAATGGAAATGGGTTCAGTGATGAGGAGTGGCACAGATTGCTGAAAGCCACACATCGCTGTGTTGGTGCGGAAATTCAGGCGATTGTAGAAAGGGCGGTCATTTCTACTTTCTGTCTAATGTTTAAAGATGATGTTCTACCTGTGGGTGAACTGCCGCCATTGAACATTACACTATCAGCTTTGTTAGAAGCGAGAAATAACATTAATCCTCTGGCAATCCGCGAAGCTGAACGGATTGAGAGTATGCGGAATAAAGCTGATTTACAGGGTCAAGCATCTAGTCCGGTTGACTCATCTATATATAGTGTCGGCAATGTCGATATTTTTGGTGGATAAAAGGGAACAGGGAATAGGGAACGGGCAACAGGGAAACCTTCGCAGCCCACGAGGGGCGTAAAGCATGCGGCATAAACAACTGCGCTCAGAGCGTAGCAGTACGAAGTACGGCTTTAAACCTTGCAACTGTTAGAGACGCTACGGCGAACGGGACTATTTCTTTCTCTGTTCCCTGTTCTCTGTTCCCTGTTCCCTGTTCCCTGTTCCCTGTTCCCTGTTCCCTGTTCCCGTCCCGAAGGGGCTTATGTAAATTATGCAGTTATTAAAATCAAAATCTCAAATTGATTTGTACAGTGCGGGTTTTAAATTATTGAATATCCTGGGGCCAGTTGCGGGGATATTAATTATTCTTGCTTCATCAACTATCGCTTACTTACAAACTCGTCCTCAGCATTTACCTATAACGCATACCCTAACCCACAATAGTCGGACTTTTCACCTGGAAGTTGCCACCACGCCAGAGGAATTAGAGAAGGGGTTGAAATTTCGGTCATCTTTACCCAGAGATCGCGGGATGTTATTCAAGCTTGGCAAGGAGTACAAAGATGTCCCTTTTTGGATGTCCCAAGTCAAAATTCCTTTGGACATTATTTTTCTTAAAGACAATGTGGTGACGACGGTAATTCATAATGCCCCGCCCTGTGCAAAAAATCCTTGCCCGATTTATAAAGGCAGTATGGCTACTCAGGTTTTGGAACTCTCCCCCGGTGTAGCCAAAATTCAAGTCGGTGAAAGGCTAAATATCCAGCCAACACCAGTTTTGCATAAAACTGATGTCGCAACTGATAGCAAAATGTCCTTTGTCACAAAATAAAATTCCGGCTCAAGCTACAGCTTTGATATCAGTATAAGCGATCGCCAGATCAGCGAAGTTTTCACTTTCAGCAAGCGGTAAAGTAATTTCCATTAAAATAATTGGCTTACTTCTCAAGTTACTCTCTGGTGGGTGTTTGGGGGAATGCGTGGAAAAATAAGTTATGGAAACTAGAGTTTACCAAAACTATTATTGTGGTTGGGATTATACCCAAGAGCGCCTGTGGGTGAGGGCGTTTTACCCAAGGCGAGGCGATCGCGTTTGTCGATTGGTGAGAAAATGATGATCTACGCTACCTAATACGGTGTGGCGCAGTATGGCTCATGGGTTCACAATCGACAAAACAAATTGATTTAGTGCTGTCCACGCCGCCGCCTTTGACACTTCACCCAGGGGCAGTCTATTTGTCTAGTTTAACTAGCGGAAGTAGGCGGACAATGCAGAAAGCACTGAATGTCATTGCCCGATTGCTGACTAGTAATGAATGCGATGCTTTGTCGTTGGATTGGTCAAAATTACGCTACCAGCATACAGCAGCAATTAGAGCAGTGTTGATGGAAAAGTACGCTCCTACTACTGCCAACCGAATGCTTTGTGCTTTGCGACGCGTTCTCAAGGAAGCTGTACGGTTGAGGTTGATGAGTGCCGAAGATTATCAACGTGCCGTAGACCTCAAGAAAGTGCAGGGTAATTCCCCTTTGCGGGGAAGGTTGTTGGAAACTTCGGAAATTGCGGCACTTTTACGCGATTGCAAGCAAGATGAAGATTTAATTGGGGTACGAGATGCAGCATTAATTGCTGTTCTCAGTGGTTCTGGGGTGCGTCGCTCTGAAGTCGTAGCCTTAAATGTAAGGGATTTCAACCGAGAAGATGGCTCTTTGAAAGTACGCAAGGGCAAAGGGAGAAAATATCGGACTGTATATTTGCCAGTAGGAGCAGTAGCAGCTTTAGAAGATTGGTTAAAAATTAGAGGTAATACCCCAGGAGCTTTGATTTGTCCAGTAAAGCGTGGCGGTCACATTCATATTCGGCAGATGACAGATCAGGCTGTCATGGCAATTTTGAAAAAACGTGCCACTAGTGCCAAGGTAGACGCTTTTAGCCCACACGACTTTCGGCGCACATTTATCAGTAGATTACTAGAATCTGGTGTTGATCTTTTAATTGTCAGTCAGCTAGCGGGACACGCCGACCCCGCTACAACCCAAAAATATGATTTGCGTTCTGAGGCTGCCAAGCGCCAAGCTGTTCAGTTTTTGCACATTCCTTATGAGGATTGAAGAGAAAAGGGAACAGGGAACTCTTAACAGGGAACAGGGAACAGTGGTAAGAATTAAAAGGAAAGAGGGAATAGGGAAATGCGTGTGATGAAGGATTTAAACCCAACGGTGTCCGAGTCCGAATGAACAAACAACAAAACTTGGATCTCGCCTCAACTTTTCTTGCTGTTAAGAGTTCCCTGCGATGCACTGACTTGTGCTGAGTGTAGTCGAAGTAGCTTATCGAAGTGTTCCTTGTTCCGCGTTCCCTCCCCCGAAGGGAGTTTAAAAAACACCAATAAAGGGAAAAAAGTCAATAGGCTCTCTATCAGTTGTTTCTCTAATCCGCGTCATTTAACATCAAATTTTATACTAGTATGCTGATACCAAACAGCTACAGCATTGATAAAAGAATTGTATTGACTATACTTACTGCTAAATAAATTGTATTAAATATTCTCTGTAGCCAAAAGTACTGTTTTTTTCAGTACTTTAGTTTGTAGGTTTATTTTTGGGCATCTCGAATAATATGCGTATCGTTTCAGGAGAATGAAATGCATACTTACCCCTACGATACCGAAAGCGTTGCGAATACAGCAGTACTGCCTCCAGTCAAGAATAATAGCACGATAAAAAATAGCACACTCGGACTGATGGGAGTTACGGGTGCTTTGATGATAGTGTCAATGTCAGTCCACAATATCCTTTTAGGTGGATTAATGATTGCGGCTGCGATGATCATTGCGCTACCAAAGCAATCTCAAGCTTTGTTTACCAACTTTGACAAGCTACAACGCAAGTATGGAGTCAATCTGTATGCGGTGTTGTTTACGATTTTGACGATTGTTTGTGTACTCGACTTTGCAGCAGCGCCAGTATCGGCGCAGTTTTTTAATAATGCTCAAACCTGGATGACTAATACTTTTGGCAATGCTGGAAACGCACAAACAGGAGCAGTAATAGAATTATTTTTTAACGTATTGCGGGGTTTATTCTTGCTATACATAGGCATCAGCTTAGTCCGAGTTGTTCAAGCAGCAAGAAATGATGAAGATTGGCAGTCCTTAGCCCGAACTCCATTAATCATCGTGCTGGCGGTTTTTGTAGGGGATTTAGCCACTGGCTTGATTACTGGCTGATCTGGGGGAGTGTGGGAGCATAGGAAGAGGCAGGGGAGCAGGGAGCAGGGAGACAAGGAGAGAAGTGCGGTCTTGGGGGTTTCCCCCATGAGCGACTGCTGAAAGGGTTTCCCGGCAGCCGCGGAAGTGCCGTCCAAGACTTGAACTTCCTCACCAAGTGGAGCAACTTCGGGAGAAAGAGGTAATTCCTCTTCATCTCCTCTGCACCCCGCACCCTGCCCCAATTCCTCTTCTTCATTCCCCCTCTGCCCCTCCGCACCTCCGCACCTCTGTTCCCTCTGAACTCAATTAATTCTTCAGACGATGAGAAATGAAAAGAAATTTCGGACTGTAAATAGAATCTTGGGAGACAAACCCCGATTAGGGCCATTTCCCGCTGACCAGATTTTCCCTTGGGCAGCAATAGCAATACTAAATGTATTCGTTGTTTATTACACTTTCAAAGCTGGATGGTTGGCAACTGGGTTAAGTATTGCTTGGGGCTGCGCCACTTGGTGGGTAGTTTCTACAAATAAAGATTTTTTCGGGAAGTTTGTCGGCGTACCAAGAATTAATAGAGGATATATGCCTTTTAAAACGATAAAGAAGAATACAGGAGTCAGGAGTCAGAAGTCAGAATATTTTGATAGATAAGCTAAACATTTAAAATGAACAATGAAACCTTCAAAAACTCCAAGACATCCAGATAAATTAGGTAAGAGAAAATTAGAAACAGAGCAGGTTAACGTTGCCAAAATATTAACTCCTTTTGAGGATATTATTCATTTGGCTGGAATCTGTAGTTTGAATTTAGGAGGTAGAAGAGGTGTAGGTGCATTGATTCTCAAAAAAGGTGAAGATATTCAAATTAAATTTTGTTTTGATTGCTTAGGTATTCATCCCAATTTAGCAAGTGAACAAATACTACCGATGTTTGAAGGTATAGAAGCGGGGCTGAAGGAAATACCTGACAACGAGTCATTGACCATACATTTAGGGTCATTTACAGATGATTATGCACGGCAGCAAGAATTAAAAAAGATTGAGAGCAATTGTCCAATACAGCAACTAAAACTGTTAACGCGTAGTGAAAGGTTACGAATCAAAGGTTTAACTCAAGCTGGAGTACGTAAAAACAAATTCTTGAGATTATGGTGTACTTATACTGTTGCTGGTGACAATGAACGCAGTAAGGATTTCGTAGAGTCTTTAATTAGAAAATTAGAAAAAGGGTGGTATAAATTCACAGGAGAAATTCACTCTATTAATAACACCAAGATTGACAGCATTCTGCGAAATTCATTTAATGATGGCTTTCAAGGATGGGAGGCTTTACTTAGTAATAAGATGAAGCTGGGTGTTAAAGCTCTGAGCGCTGAAGAAATCTGGTCAGTCATCTGGCAACAATTTAATCATTCTGAGCCAACGGCAATCCCTAACCCTTTAAAGATAAATGAAATAGATGGATTAATCGAAACCCAAACAAGTGATTTTCACATTCGGCATCATATTTTAGAGAATGAGCAGTCAGTTCCGTTCTTAGATCGCAAATGGGTGAGAATCCAAGATAAATATATTGGAGCGCTTAACTTTAGTCAAAAGCCAGGGGGATGGATTGATGAACAAGGTCAATTAAGATATCTATGGGAATTGATATCTAGAGATAGTATTTTTGATACTGAAATATTTTGTCAGGTAATAAAAGCCAACGAAGGAATCACGAAAACCAATCTACAAAGACTAACTAAACAGTCAATTACTTCTAGCACATTATCTAACGATAAAGGCAATATTGATGTGAAGGCGGGACTCAATATTGAGGAGTCCGTAGAAGCCCAAAAGACGATTTATAAGGGCAGTGTTGTCGTGCAAACGGCTGTAGTTTTTCTCGTGCATCGTCAGTCTACACGGGAATTAGATGAAGCTTGCCGTTACCTTGCCAGTTACTTCTTGCGTCCGGCGGCAGTTGACCGAGAGGTAGAGTATGCCTGGAAAGTATGGTTGCAGTGTTGTCCATTCGTTTGGGAGGCGTTACTGACCAAGCCTTTTAACCGCCGACTGCCTTATTTTAGTTCAGAAGCTCCAGGGTTAATGCCGTTGATTCGCACAGCCACTGGTGACACAACAGGATTTGAATTAATTGCAGAAGAAGGCGGAACACCTGTTTACCTAGATTTATATCAAAATCACAAGAATTTGGCTGTCTTTGGTGCGACTCGTTCTGGTAAATCAGTCTTGGTTGCAGGTATTTTAACTCCGGCACTTGCTCAAGATATCCCGGTTGTGGCATTGGATTACCCGAAGCCAGATGGTACTAGCACGTTTACAGACTACACCAATTTACTAGGCAGTGATGGGGCTTACTTCGATATTTCTAAAGAATACAATAACTTGTTTGAGTTGCCGAATCTGCGAGGATTAGAACCAGAAGTTATCAATGAAAGATTGAATGATTTTAAGGAGTTTCTCAAGTCAGTTTTGATGACAATGGTTGTGGGGACTAGCATGATTGGGGTTAGTCAGTCGATGATTACTAATATTGAGTCAATCATCGCTTTGACTTTAAAAATATTTTTCAATGATGATGAAATTAAACTGCGTTACAAGTTGGCATTGGAAGCTGGAGTAGGAACTAAGGCGTGGACAGAAACGCCAACACTACAGGACTTTTATAAATACTGTTCACCTGCATTTATTAAATTAGATTCTATTGCTAGTAAAAGCCAGGATATTTTATCAGCACTAGAGCAAATTAGATTACGCTTAAATTACTGGTTAACTACAAGAGTAGGGCAATCAATTTCTCGACCTTCTAGTTTTAGAACTGATGCCAAATTACTTGTTTTTGCATTAAGGAATTTATCAAGTGAGGCTGATGCAGCGATATTAGCTCTGAGTGCTTATGCGGCGGCACTGAGACGAGCATTAGCATCAAAAGCCAGTATATTTTTCTTGGATGAAGCACCAATTTTATTTGAATTTGAATCAATTGCTGATTTGATTAGTAGATTATGTGCTAATGGTGCAAAAGCTGGTATTCGCGTGATTCTTTCTGCTCAAGAACCAGAAAGTATTTATCAGTCCAAAGCTGCGGCCAAAATCTTCGCTAACATCACTACACGTTTGGTTGGCAGGATTCAATCAAGTGCCGTTGACCCATTTATAACAAGGTTTAAGTACCCATTAGAAATCATTCGGGTTAATAGTACAGAAGCTTTTTATCCCAAAAAGGAGGGGATTTATTCTCAGTGGTTACTTGATGATAATGGCAAGCTTACTTTCTGCCGTTACTATCCCGCACACTGTTTACTGGCATCCGTTGCCAATAATCCGCATGAACAAGAACTGCGTACTCTTTTCTTAAAAGAATATCAAGATAATTCCTTGTTAGGAATGATTAAATTTACCGAGGATTATATCAGGATGATTCGAGGAGAAGAGTTATCAAATGAAGCAAAACAATTAATGTCAAAATTGCCAAAAATTAAGGTTGCTTGATTATGAAGAAGAATCGGACAATCGCTATAGTACTTTCTGCCACTCTAGGGAGTTTATTGATAGCTACACCTAGCTATGGAGTAACTATTACTGATTTTTTTAGCTCTATAGTTTCGGATTTTAAAGGTGAGGTAAGCGAGATGCAAACTTGGGCAAAATCGCAAATTGATCAAGCTTGGGCTGGGATTAAACAAGATGCTCAAGCTGCAATTGATAATACTACTGGTCAAATGGGAGCGCCTGACCCTATTGCTAGCAGTGGTGAATTAAAAAATCGAATTGCTAGTATTTACTCATTACCAGTTGCCCAACAAAAGGCAGAAGATTTAGAGCGAGAACTCACAAGAGCTTCAATCATGAGTGTTGTAGGTAAAACGGGACAGGTAGATACATCTAAAAAAATAGAAAAAACAACACAAATAGCACAAGAAGCTCAAAATCTTGCTGACCAAGCGCAAAACATGGATGCTTCTCAAAATGTCCTCAAGGCGATCGCGGCTCAAAATACTTTAGTCGTTTCAATGTTGGCACAGCAACGCACAGACTCACTACAAGCAAGACATGACAGTTCATACTCCAATCTCATGCTGACTCAAGTAGCGCAGAATATGGCAAATGTGCGTAAAAAAGAAGATTTGAATGATCTCGGTACTCTTTCTTTGAGCCATGAACTGATCGGCATGTCTCGTTTAGATCCCACTTATAAGTAAGGGCAGAGGTGCGGAGGGGCAGAGGGGAATGAAGAATGTCTTGAATTTGTTCATAATCTTTCTTTCTCCCGAAGTTGCTCCACTTGGTGAGGAAGTTCAAGTCTTGGCGGTTCCCGTCGAGTTGAAACTTCCGTTAGCGCAAGCGTTAGCGACGCAGGAGCGTCACCCGGAGGGGGAGGCCCCAAGACCGCACTTCTCTCCTTGTCTCCCTACTTCCCTGCTCCTCTGCTCCCCTACTCCCCTATTTCTTATGCTTTCAAAAAATTATTTATTTGCTCAATCTCAATTTGCTGGTGCTGACTTATTAGAGCAAGCAAGCAAGACGGCAGATTTCATTGCTCAAGGTTTCAATGATCTTTGGGATGAAACTATAAGGGGTGATGTGTATATTGCTATGTGCAAAGTAGGCGTATTATTCGCTGTTGCCACCCTCACTTTCTTTATGGTTGAGTGGACAAAGAAAATGCTCAATGGCGAGGAACAGCGTGCTTATTCAGAATTTATTTGGGTGCTGATAGTTATAGTTCTTCTAGCAAATAATGGCAAAGTCTTAGGAGAAAGCACTCTAGGAATTAGAAATTACATCAATAATACAAACAAATATGTATTAGAGCGTACAGCACAGGGTGTTGACTTAAGAGCTGCATACCAAAAAGCTATGGGCGTAGAAGCAGTCCGTGGGGCTATTGGTAAAGAAATAGGGAAATGCGAAACCTCATCTCTAACTCCAGAAGAATCTGTTAAATGTTTGGAGGATGCTAAGAATAGACTTCAACGAGACTATCCTAGCTATTTTACTGGTTCTAGTGGGCCTTTCTCATGGATCATTCAAAAGATTGACAGGATTATCCAAGCTCCAATAGAGGCAATTAACGGTGGGGCTAATCCTCTACAAGTAATACTTTCCCCTTTTAGTGCTTACATCGGTTCTTCGGTAATTGAAATTGTTTCCATTGTCCTGATTGGTTTGAATGGAGCTTATCAATGGGCGATTGAACTAACGATGCTGCTGACGGCACTTATTGGGCCTTTAGCTGTGGGTGGTTCTTTATTACCTTATGGTGGTAAAGCAATTTTTACTTGGCTAACTGGATATTTTGCTGTAGGAATGGCAAAGCTTTGTTTCAATGTAATTTCAGGATTAGCCGGACAATTGATTGCGACTTCTAGAGCAGATCAACCTCTATTCTTCTTATTCACAATTGGCATTTTCGCTCCTTTCTTAGCAACTGGATTGGCGGCTGGTGGTGGTTTAGCTGTGCTTCAACAAATCAATAAAGCCTCTGAAACCTATAGTGCCATCGCTATTGATGCTAGTAAAGCAGTATTTACAAGAGGTCGCAGTTTAGCGTCCAAATTTTAATAGAGGGAATAGGGAATAGGGAACAGGGAACAGAAGAGTTAAACAAGGAGTTTTAAATGTCAGATATTAGTGATTTTCAAGACCTCTTCCCTGCTCCTGTTTCACATCCTGTTTAGTATAAAAAGTACGGGATATCCAGCAATGTTTAATGCCAAAAATAGTACAAAGCCGAAGTCAGAGCCTTTGCAACTTCTGAAGTATAACAAATCTGTGCCAACAAGAATTGGAATAATATCACTAGCTGGATTTTCGATGGCGTTCTTTTCTTTGTTACTACAACTACTTAATTATGGTGCAGTCAGTAGTTTAGGTAAAAAGCAATTAGCACTAGTGCAATTATCATCAGGAGAATCAGTTATTGCCCAAGCGGTAGAGCCTAGTGAAAGGTCAAATGAAGTTATTAAGAAATTTATTTCTGATACTTTTATCAAGATGTTTAATTGGGATGGGTTAGTTAAAACCTTTAATGAAAAAGGAGAACCTATTACCAAACAAGATACTGGAATAGATGTAGGTAGAACTGAAGGCTCTAATGGCAGAGTAACTACTTCTGCTTACGAAGCAGCATTTGCTATTAGTGAAAAGCAAGATTTTCGGACAGCATTTTTGCGTAAGTTAGCTGTTATGACCCCGGCAGGGATATTTAACGGGGATACACAAGTATCTTTGATTCCTCGATTCATTTCAGATCCCCGCAAAATTAAAGATGGGAAGTGGGAAATAGATTTAGTAGCCACTCTTGTTACTTTTACAAGAGTTGATAATGCTGGTCAGGGCATTTCTTTCAACAAGACTATTACTGTGGAAGCTATTGATACACCACAGGAGATTCCTGGTGGCACTACTGCTTTAGCCAAGAGCATTTATCAAAGTAGAAGATTGGGACTAGAAATTACACAAATTGTTGATTTAAATATTGCTAAGAGAAAATGAAAGATACTCACATTGATAGCTCATCAACTGTAGATGACTTCCTAAAAATAGATGATGACTTAAAAGATTCAGCACCTATTTTAGACCAGAACCAAGATGAAACACCATCAGAATTAGAGCCAGAAATACAACCAGTCCTAACTAAACACACAATAGTAACTTCTCCGTGGTCAAGACTGTTAATAATCGCAGTTCCTTTCGGATTAACTTTCTTAGCTATATTTTGGTTACTCAATGGTATTTTTAATCCCTCAAGTCCATCTGTTAAAACTGCCGAACAGCCCAAGAATGAATCATCAACACTAGAACAAGTTGACCAAAAAGATGGTGAAGTTTACGCTAAATTAGCGCTGAATCAACAGCAAGATGAATTGAGCAAAATCAATAAAGATAAATCCGAAAAACCTCAAACAACTGTTGTGAAAACGGAAAAAGTAGTTGAAAAATCACCACCGACTCCACCACCGACGCAACAACCAAGACCCGCAACTACCAGAAATAATTATCCTCCAGAGCCAAGACGTAGTTATGCAGCTACTCCTACTAAAGTTTCAGCACGAACAGCTAAACCTGTTGATCCTACTACTGAGTTTAACCGTCTTCGTAGCCTTGGCTCTTATGGAAAGATAGCTTACGCCGATACCTCTGATACGAATATTAATGAAACTGCACCAGACCTTTCTCAATCACTAGATCCCTCACTTACGCAAACTGAACAAGTCGAACAGTCAAATAATGTTGAGCCTACGATTACCGAAATCCCACAAGAAAGTACACCAAACTCTATTGAAAAAATCCGCCCCCGGTGGCAGCCACAAACTAAAGCTAATAAATCCGCAACTTTAGCTAATAACTACTTACCAGGGGAAAATCAAATTCTTCAAGAGAAACAAACTCGTTATTTAACAGTAGGTGAGTTTGCTAATGGGGTTTTGATTACACCTGTAGTCAAACAAGAAGTTGATACCAAAAATGAAAGTCAACAAACTGATGACGGCAGACGTTTTGTAGCTAAACTTACGGAAGATTTGCGTGACAACTATGGTGATGTAGCGATTCCGTCTGGGAGTCTACTAGCTGTTGAAGTAGTGTCAGTAGATGGTGGTAGCTACGCAAACGTGCAAGTAACTAGCATTATCAAGGATAAAACTGAATATCCCATAAGTAAAGGTGCGATCGCGGTACAAGGGTCAGGTGGTAAACCATTGATTGCTAAGAAATTTCAGGACAAGGGCGGTGAAATTACTCAGTACGACATGACTGTTGGACTAGTATCAGCTTTAGGCAAAGTGGGAGAGGTCATAAATCAACCCGACAGTGAAGAAGAAGTAGAAGATGAATTTACAGGGAGGATTCGGCGGCGAAGTAGTGGCAATCGCCGCGATCTTAGTGGTGCGTTGCTTGAGGGTGCATTTAGCAGACTGTCACAAATTGTAGGCGATCGCGCTCAAACTTCTACAGAAGAAATCCTTGCTCGTCCCAACGTCTGGTATATCCCCCAAGAAACTAAGGTGACATTTTTGGTAAATCGCACCCTGGAGTTGCCATGAAAAATTTACTGATTTGTGGCGCAGTTGCTATTACTTGTTTCAATCCAGTAAATGCGATCGCAGTCCCTGTAGTTCGCACGATTAAACAAACTCAAGCGAGTGGAGAATCTGCCAAACTTCAAACTATCAATGTCTGGAATGGTCACGGCGTGATCATCTCATTCTACGAAGTTGGGGAAACAATTAAAAGGGTATGGTTAGACGACCCCTCTCAAATCCTGGTTGACACCGATGGTTGTTTAGAAGGCATCGACCAAAATTGCCAAAATACCGGCGCGGGGCTTATCCATCTCAAGCGTATCAAAAAAGTTAACGTTCCAGGCTTACCGCAGACACTAACAACTCTACTGACAATTATCACGCAAACATCTGATGGTGAACGCAAGGCTTACAGTTTTCGTTTAACGACTTCTAATGGCATTCCTAAATACAGCCAAGTAGTAATAAAAAGTGATGTTGCTGTTGAAGAAAAGAAAGTAGCAATTCCCCAACTTCAATCATTAATAACCAGTTCCAAAACTACACGTAATATCAGGAATGGCATAGCTGTTGCAATCAGAAAAAAGTGGATTAATCCTAAAGATGAATTACACCAACGTTTAGAGAAATTCATCATTTTGCTGTATATGGGTGATGAAATTTCAACTGCTGCTGATAAAGCATCCGTATCTATGGAGTTGGTCAATAAACTAATTAGTCTTGGCAATTCTTCTCAAACTTAATCTTCAATGCAATAGAAAAATGAATACAGATAAACTATCACCAAAAGCTAAGAAGGATATTACCAATTATCTCATCTTGTGGGGATTATTGGGGGGATTATTTATCCATAGTTTTATCAAGCATGGGTTATTGAATCAAGCCATTGGTTACATTCTTCCCCCTGCGACAGCGCAAGTTCCCATAGTTGATTCAAGTAATGGTTTCATGCCTGATTGGTCACGCCTTAAGTTCAGCGACATGATTATATCTGAAGATGGTAAAGTAACTTACCGAGGCTCTAGAGGAACTGAAACGAGAATTTGGAATGCTGGACAAAGTATTGCAGAATTTATGGAGCTTGGTGATTTTGAAACTCTAGAATTATCAATAGAAAAACTCAATCTTTCAACAATAGCTAGAGTGCAAGGATTAAATTTAAGTCAACTGAAGCTTTCAGATTTGGAATTAACAAAATGGCAGACATTGCCTAATTTAGTCAAAGCAATTCCGGGATTGGGCAACAAATCTGTGACGAGCGTTAAACCTATTAGTGATTTTTTGAGAAGATTTGGAATTACTAGTGGCACAATAGGTAATGCTAGCAGATTTAGCAGAATTGCTAATGTACAACTAGGAAGAGTAATTAACTTAAATAACTACTCTCTCACTTCCATACCCAATATTCAAAATGCATCTCTGAATCGCTTTAGGGATTGGCAAGATAGCAAAATTAACGGAGTGCCAGGACTAGATAATCTTACCTGGGATAACTTCCCTGGACTCAACAGACTTAATCTATCGTTCGTTGGTAAAGTAGATCTTCCACTTGGAGACTTAGAAGCGAACCGAGTTCGTTCTATATCTGGCAGTTATCAAGAAGGTTTCAATATTCCATGTAACAAACCTAGCTGCGCTCACTTTGAAGCTTCAGGAATCGGCAAGACCACGGGGACGCAGTGGATATCTGGTAAGTCCCAACAAGTAAGAGGTGGATTTGGGATTCTTAGAGCTTTGAATGGTGGGAAAGAACCCACTGGCAGAAATCCTTTTGGTTCCGCTTTTAAGCAAGTGGTTTGGGAAGTCAACGAGGCGGAAGGCTCAGTACAAACCACAATGTTTTTCAGGATTTGTAAAACCATTCCTTTCATTGGACGTACTTGCTCTCCTTATTTTATCGGGCCTGTCCCATTCATTAAATATCGAGAAAAAGACCCGATCATCTTTGGTCAGCCCAACACTTTGCCCTAATTAGAAGAAGTCAGAAGTCAAAAATCAGAAATCAAAATTGATGAATTTAGCCTGGGATTGGGAAATCATAATTTCTTTGTTTTTTATCGTTCTATCTGAATATCAAAGTCTTCTTGATTCTGGCTCCTTACTCCTGGATTCTGAATCCTTAACCCTAATCAAATATGAGTAAGAATCAAATAACTTCCACAAGCACCCAGCCATTTCGTTTTGAACAGCTAAAAAACCCTCAGAACGACATTGGCAAGTATACTCACCATTTGTTTACACCAAATGGATTAGCAGTTGTCAGTATGTTGGCTGCTTATATCCTAATGAGAGTATTTTTTGGTGACGGTTCTAATAAGAAAAAAATTGCTACTAGTTATTGGGGAGGTGCTAAAGAAACTGCTACAGCTAAGAAAAAAGCCCTCAAACAAATAAAAGCACCTCGATGTGATGGTGCTGCTCTTTATATTGGTAAGCATAAATTCCAGGGTACTAAGAAGGAAAAGGGGGCTGGCACTACTTTTTATATTCCTGATGTCCAGCGAGGGACGGCGGCGATTGGTACTACTGGGAGTGGTAAAACTTTCAGTGCTATTAACCCTGCGATTTACTCTGCCATCGACCAAGGGTTTCCGATAGTTGCCTATGACTTTAAATATCCGTCACAAGCTAAAATAGCTGCCTATGCTAAGAGCCAAGGCTATGATGTACATATTTTTGCGCCTGGATTTCCTGAATCTGAAGTATGCAATCCACTCGACTTTTTACGAGACAGTAGTGATGCTGAAACTGCCCGACAAATTGCTACTGTTATCAATAAAAACTTCCGCATTCTTAGTAATAGTAGCGAAGATGGTTTCTTTGCTCCATCTGGAGATCAGCTGACCCAAGCTATCTTGATGCTGACTAAAGAGTTTGGCGAACGCGCTGATGTGATGACGAGTGCCGCCATACTTGGGAGTGAACAGATGGTGCAAAGACTTATGGCAGCTAACCTCAACCCGTGGATAAAGATTGCCTTTGGTCAGTTGTTCAGTTCCGCTGCATCCGAGAAAACTGTTGCTGGTATCGTGTCCACAGCTAGCATCATGTTCACTCGGTTTATGGCCAAGAATACTATTGGTTGCTTCATAGGTAAGACTACATTGCCCTTAGAAATCAAAGGTAAGCAGATGATCATCTTTGGGCTAGACAGAGAACGCCGGGATGCTGTCAGCCCCCTGCTGACAAGTATTCTGCACATGACCATTGCTCGGAACATTGCTAAAAAACGTTCAGACCCGTTGATAGTAGCTCTAGATGAATTGCCTTCCATATACTTACCCGACTTATTCAAATGGCTCAACGAATCTCGAAGTGAGGGTTTCTGCGGTATCCTCGGCTGGCAGAACATGGGTCAATTAGAGAAGAATTATGGCAAAGAAGTAGCTAAAACTATTCTTGGTGCTTGCGGTACTAAGTTTATTTTCAATCCTGGTGAAAATGAGTCTGCACAATTATTTTCCAGCTTTTTAGGTGATGAAGAAATCAAATACAAGCACAAGAGTCGCTCTACAGGTGGAGGTAAAACCAACACTACTACTAGTGACCAAGAGAAGACTAAAAAACTACTAGAATCAGCCCAGTTTTTGAAACTACCAGTAGGAAAATGTGTATTTATCAACCCTGCTTATTCTAATAAAAATGAGGGTTCGGTTCCTTTACTGAAATCTATCAAAATTCCTAAGGCTATTTTAGACATTGAAGAATATAACCAGCAGCAATGGACCAAATTTGTCAGTCTTTTAGCTAGAAAAAGTACCCAGAAGTTCCCGACTCAGCATGATTTAGACATCAGAATCGCTGACATCAATAATCGTTTCCCTATTCCTCAAAATCCCAAAGACGCTGCAAATAATTCTTTACCTTTAGATATCTCGGAGGTGGGTTCGTTGTTTGATGCTGATTCAAGTGTTTTTATTTAAATCAGGGAACAGGGAACAGGGAACAGGGAACTCTTAACAGCAAGAAAATTAAGGCTAGATACAAGTTTTCTTACTTGTTTTTTTTCTCGGACACAGTTGGTTCTAAATCCTTCATCAAACAGCCCCTATTTCCTATTCCCTCTTTCCTCTTTCCTCTTAATTATTACTACTGTTCCCCGTTCCCTCTTACTCAGGACTTCCACACATGCGAATGATAATTGAAGAATCTGCTATTAGTGATTTTAGTGTTATTGAAGAATTAGCATCGAGCCAAAACAGATGTCTATCCAGTTTTCTAGATATTAATGCTCCTGTTTCACAAATTATTGAGAGTTTTCAGACTCTTTCTCAAAGGCGACCAAAACTTAGAAAACTAGGAATTTATACCAAAATCAGTTTAAAAAATCTTTGTGTTTCCCTTCAAGAATCATCTTGCCGACAAATTTTAAATCAATATATTCGTGGTATCGGTTGGGATGATTTACAGTATATTAGCTTTTTTGAAACGGCATCTGATTGTCTCTATATACATATTATTTTTAATCGCGTTACTCCTGAGACTAAACTGATTGATTTAAATTGCCTGGGAGCTTCTTGGCAACAATATGAAGTCCTCCGTAAATCCTGCTACCAGATTATCCAAAATTCTTTGTCTAACAGAATACAGGAGTCAACTTCAATTCGCAATTCGCAATTCGCAACTCGCAATTAAATCAGTGGTTGCTCTGAAACCATATAATTACCAATTACCAATTACCAATCACCAATTATTTGGTCAGAATACAGAAATCAGAATAATTAAAGAACTAAGGAACAAAGAAGTTGATCAAGAAATATACTACTCATCATTCATTCTGACTCCTGACTTCTGACTCCTGACTTCTGACCAAAACAATTGCGAATTGGTTTGACTCCTGTATTCTTCTTATTACTATCTAAACAGCTATGTTTGATGAACGACACTTACAATTGAGTTCTGCTTATGCCAAAAGTAGTGAATACTTTGCTAGAGCAGTAATAGCTCCTTGTTTAAAACATGTGCTGGACGCGATCGAGTCCGCAATAGATGATGAAATAAACAAGAGATTAAAGCTGGAAGTTGGCGAAGAAACTTATGTGATGACTCCCGATGAAAATGGTGGTTATAAATGGGAGAAATTTGACCCCGAAACCAAGGAATTTAATCAAGCCGAATTTGCAGAACAAGAAGAATTTGAAGAATTATTAACAGAGCTTTTAACATCTTCTGGTGAATTTCCACTTTTACCACCGACCGGGACAGATATACCTTTACCCGGTTCTACCACGCCACCTGATTTACCTTCGAGTGATTCACCTCCAGTTGTGCCGCCTGATGATAAGCCTCCATTTTTACCTCCCTCTGCTACACCCGTTGAACTAGTATTCATGCAAGCAGAAATCACTCCCTTGTATGACTCAATAAAAGAAGCAGAAGCGCAGAGGGACAAAGGAACAGAGGAGCGAAAGGGAGTTGAGAGTCAAGCAGAGGGGAAAGAATTTCCCTCTGCTTCCCCCTTGCACCCTGCACCCCGCACCCCTACCTCTTCTACATCGCGCCTAAACCCAAATCACTGGCAAGAATTAGTAGAAGGCAGTGCGATCGCTCCTGTTGTTGCTAGTCTAAATTTTAAGAGTTTAGGTACTGAACCCGTAGAGCAGGAGCATGAAGCATGGGAATATCTCATGTACAGCGACAAGCTAGAACGTATTAATACCGGACGGTTGTCTGCTTCGATGCTTAACAAATATTCTCACATAGAGGATGGCGGTTGGTGGTGTAACTCTGGTGTTGATCCTCGTGTCTTTGCTGATTTACAGCCAGGGGATAAACCCGATCAAAAATTATGGGGATGCTACAAACCGAATAATCCCAGAGCAAAAACTGATAACCCAAGCAAACTTATCAAATATGAGCATCCGCCAAAGACTGGCTTGAGCATCTTTTTATTGGATGTTCCCCAAGATATAGCTAATAAAATTTATGAAAAAGCTGGAGTACAGCCAACAAAGAGCGATCGCACTAGTGGATTTTGGTATTGTGTGTGGAAACATGATGTCCCAGTCACGATCACCGAGGGTGCAAAGAAAGCGGCCAGTATTTTGAGCCAGGGTGAAGCAGCAATTGGATTACCTGGGATTTATGCTGGATATCGTAGCAAGGATGAATTGGGGAATCAGATAGAGCCTGTATTACATGATGAATTGGCAGTTTTTGCTACTCCAGAACGGGATATCAAAATTTGCTTTGACTACGAAACGCGGCGTACAACTAAGCGCAATATTAATATTGCTACTTACCGCACTGGTCAACTTTTGTCAGAAGCTGGTGCTAATGTCAGTGTTATTTCTCTACCAGGGCCACAAAAGGGTGTTGATGATTTGATTGTTGCACAGGGCGCAGAAGCTTTTAAGCAAGTATCTCAAACATTTATTCCTTTGGACGATTGGTGGCAAAACAATCAGCCACCCGATTTACGCCTGACAGTCTTCCTGAAAAATGGTCAGGAGATTCAGCTTTTTGAGCAAAAGGGAGATGGCACTGTTAATACTCCATCTCCAGAGAATTTAGAAGAGGAAGAGACAATTGCTATTTTTGGGAAAAACCGTCACAAATTATCAAGAACAGAACCAACAGACCTGATTGCATTCTCAGAAAATTCATCCCTAATTCCGGTATCAATAGATGCTAAGGTGATAGACGCTGAAGTACTTCCCGATGAAAGTAAAAAAGAACCAGTTCAAAGCGCTCCCCCCTTGAGGGAAGGTGAGGATTACCAGGATGGTTCTTGGGTAAGAAGAGAAGAGGTCACAATATACCAACAGAATTTCTTCAGAAAACGTTTATCAGCTAGAGAAAATAAGAATATTGCTTCTGTTGCATCAGCCCTTGTAAGAAATTATGGGGTTCAGCGAGACGATGGGTTAGTATATCAGGCTGATGCTTTTACTATCAAAAAACAGGGAGACAATTACAGCATTCATCGTCGCGGCGAGGAGACTAAAGCACTAATGCAGTTTCACGGTGATGAATGGGGAAACATTACCAGCTTTGAGCAACCCAAGGATATGTTGCCCATCGAAAGACAGGAGTTTTTGCTAGTTGTTGATAATCTTAAAAGTAGTAAGCGACTACCTTCAGTCGATGAAGATCCCAGAAAAATTGCTAGTATCCTTGGTTCACTATCTATTGATGGTACACATAAAATTTTAGAAAGCTTCAAAACTTCAGAAGTCTTACAAATCCTGACTCAAACTGTCAAAAAAACTGGTCGTGATGATTTGGAATTAGGTAACTATCGCATTCTCTACGAAAAAAGCCAACAAGATAGTACGTCTGTTCTCAAGCTCCTCAAAACTGAACATACTGGTGTTACAAGAGTTGCTGCCAGTTTTGAATTAAACAGAACAGATTCAGGGATGACGCACCAAGTCAAAACTCTCGCACTGAATGAACTTGACTTGAGCAAACTGAGATTACTTGCCCAAAAGTTACATATCCCGCCCAATACTGCTGCTACTGTAAATATTAATCCTCATGCCACACGTGATATTGAACTGCCTCTTCACCCGAAAATTGCAAAACAATGGCAGGATTTAGAAAATAGGCAACAACCTCAAACCTTTGTTTCCTACAAGGCAGAGACTAAAAAGCAAGATGCTTCTACCCCTGATTTAAATAATAATTCCCAAAATATTGAGCAGCAGTCAGCTAAGACAACAGTAGAACGACCAATTAAAAAAACGTCTAGTTTCCAAGGTAAACCTAATGTAGAGAGCATTCCTTTACCCCTTCATCCTTTGCTAGGTCAGTACTGGCAAGAGCTAGAAGATACTGATAGATGGGCAGACATCGCCAAACAGGGGAATGCGGAATTTCGAGAGAAAATCCAATCTTCTGGCAAGCTGACGATTGGGGAACAACGTGAACTTTATCATAAAATTCAGATTCAAGCTCAGACTGAGATCCGCCAACAACAAAGAACCAATATCGTCCTTCCACCTTTGAGTGAAATTACTCATGATTTGCGACAAGAACTGAATCAACAACCTCATTCACAAAATCAAACAGACTTTTCTAACTCTATTCGTGATACACAAGTGCCACTTCACCCAGAAATCGCTAAACCTTGGCAAGATTTAGAAACTACTAATAAATGGTCAGGAGTTGCAGACCAAGGTAATTACCCTTTGCGGCAGAAACTCAAACAGACTGGTAAGCTTACCCTTGGTGAGCAGCGCGAACTTTACAGCAAAATCTTGATTCAAAGTGAAGTCGAGCAACACCGTACTGGAACAACTGATATCTCTCTTCCGCCACTGAGCGAAATTGTACAAGATTTGATGTCTGCCCGTAGCACAATCATCGACAACACCTACAGCCCAAAGGTTGAAGTGCGTTCTCAAAAATCTCAGCAGCCACATTACAGCAGGACTCCATCTGCTGAAGTTGAATTGTAATAGATACAACAGAGTTTGAGGTACTTGTCAAATCAATTAAAAATTAAAGACAATTGTGTTCAGCTTTACCCACCACTAATTGTAGACCACGCTCATCTTTGATTTAGTGGGGGCTTGTACCCAAAATTAGTTAATTAAAAATTATTATTTCTTCCAATTTTTAATTTTGCGGAAAGTGGGCGGTGTCGGTTTCCGTCCCGCCCAACTTTCCAAGACGAATCTTTAATTTTTAATTAAAACTTGCCTACGCCGCAGGGGAAGCAAGTGTGAATTTATAACATTTATGCTAATCTTCAGTAAATAATTTTTCCAACTCTGAAAGCAGCTTGTCAAGTTTTTGTTTTTTCTTGGGATTATCCCACGCTTTGGCTCTTTTAGCTTTTATAGATATTGCTTTGAGACGATCTTGATATGCAATATTTTCCTCTATTTCACTGCCTGTCGTGTTTGAGTTCAAGTTTAAGATGCGCTCTTTAATTTGATTTAAAGATAAATTATTGCTAATAACATCTTCTAAAATAGCTTGGCGCTCGTTTTTATTTTTAATTCGAGCAATAGCTTGGGCTTTAGTGTATGCAATTTTACCCTGACTTAGAACCTCTAATATCTCCTTTGGAAGATTACGTAAGGGTAGACGATGAGTCGTGAATGACTCCCAACTCATCAGCCCCAAAGAATTAAACACCTCTTGAATTACTTGTACTTCAGATTGACCCACAACGTTGTGGGCTGTTTTTCCTTTTGCTTCTTTCTGCATCCGAAACAACAGTGCCGGGACTTCTTGTACAGGCATATTGAGTTGAAGTGCTAGTAACTGTACAACCGCTTCTGTTTCTTCAACAGGGTTTAAATCTTCTCTTTGAAGATTTTCTACCAAAGCTACTTGAATTACTTCCTTGTCATTTAGATGAAGAACTACAATGGGAACTTTTTCTAGTTTTAATTCTAAAGCCGCACGATAACGTCTTTCTCCAGCTACTAATTCGTAACGATCATTTGCTAAAGGTCGAACAATTAACGGCTGAAGAATCCCATGCTGTTTAATGGATAATTTTAATTGCTCATGTTTGTTGGGATCAAAATAACGTCGCGGTTGATTTTGAGGTAGGACTATGTTCTCAATCAATAACAGTTGGGTAGCATCACTTGTTGCTTCAGCTTGAGCTGTGACAAAAGCATCAAGAACTCCACCAAATTGAAACATTTCCTTGCTTTTACTTTTTTCCATCATTTGAGACTGTCCAAAGTTTTCGATATCTCTTTTAATAGCTTGAGAGTAGGATGCTTGGGATTAAAAACGGCTAATGGCTTTCGGGCTTGAGAAGCATTTGCAAAATCGGTTGCTCTAGGTATAGTTGTATGAACAATTCCAACCTTTGACAACTGTGTTTGAATTGACTGTAAACTTTGTTCTCCTTGTGATGTACGGGCATCATACATAGTGGGAATAATACCAGCTACTTTCAACTTTCGGTTTGCTACATTTAAAACTTCAACAATAGTATTGAGCAGTAATTCTGTACCTTTTAAAGCTTTAAACTCAGTCTGAATCGGAATCAAAACGTGTGTCGCTGCAACTAGGCTCATAATACTTAAGATTCCAAGACTTGGCGGGCAATCAATCAGAATATAATCATACTGTTCTTGAATCGTTTCTAAGGACTGCTTAAGACGTAGCTCCCGCATGATTGCTGCTGATAGTTCCATCTCTGCTTTACTCAGTTTGATATTAGAAGGGACAAGATCCATTGAATGAAGATCATGAATAATTGGAATTTTATCTTGATGCACTATCGCGTTATATATGGTACTCTCCAATTCCATTGATTCCAATCCCATAAAAGTTGTTAATGAACTTTGAGGATCTATGTCAACCAGCAGGACTTTACGCCCCATCTGTGCAAGATGATATCCAAGATTCATAGTTAACGTGGTCTTTCCTACACCACCAGACTGATTAAATAAAGCGATAATAGGTGTCATCTTCAATTTTTCCTAACGAAAGTCCTATTCAAGAATTTTGCAATGCAATGTCATTTTCTAGACGCACTCTGGAAAGATTAGCAGAGTATTCATGTAACTCAGGTAAAATCAATAGAGAATCAAAAGCATCATGCTTAAATATTAATTGTATTTTTTAATACTTAAAACTAAGTATTAAAGCGGTATTTTTAGGAAAATTCTGGTTTAAATCAAAACAATGCAAAACAACGAATCATCTAGCTTGGTCATGGAAACTATTAGCACTGTCAATCGTGATAGTGGATTATCAAATAACATCATGGCTTATCGGCTGGCACTCATGATAAAAAAGCATCCGGACGAAGTACAATCAACAACCACGCTGGATACCTCCAAGCGCGAGAATTTACAAGAAGACCTGAGAACAGCCCTGTCTAAAAATACTCAAAACGTTGAAGACTACAGACAAAATCTTAAAGACAAGTATTATACCGAGTACTTAAATAAATTTGGTGTCGCTCAACAACGCTCAGATGCTGTACCGCAACAAGACAACTCGACAAGAGTTGAAAATTTGATTGCCGAGAAAAAGCAGACATTTCTACAAAAGATGTTTGAGGCTGGGAAACACGAATTACCTTTAGGTCGAAAGTCCAGCAGTCCTGATAAAGTACCTGAAATAATTCAGCCTGAAAACACTGACTCATCTGTTGTCGATGAAGCTGCCAAAAAATCTCTCATCCCAGCGCTGATGAGAACTGTCATGACAATGGGTAAAGATACTAATCAAGGACGAACTTATGAAGGGCTAGTTTACAAGCTACAACTATGGATTAAAGAAGGAATGCAGTCCCTCAGCGTTAGTCGCAAAGGTGGAAATCCACAGATAGCTTTTACTGCACACAAGGATGGTGATGAGCAGGAATTTCAGATCACACAAAATAACCTTTCCGAAGAAGAAACTAATCGACTTATTACCTTTGATAAACAACAGACAGCGCAACAGCCCAAAACTCAGGATAATTCTATCAATAAAAATGACAGTGCCGAACTTGGCGAGTGACAAAACAGGAGTCATTTCCAATTCGCAATTACCAATTCGCGGCGGGGCTAAACGCCCCGCTACCGCTAACGCAATTAACACCCCACAACTGAAGTTGGGGGCTTGAATATTGATACTACGTGTTTTGTTTTTTTCATAATTAAAATCAGGGGCTTTGACGCTAAGGATGAATCAATTACCAATTACGTAATTGCGAATTGCGAACTGCGAATTGTTCGGTCAGGAGTCAGGAGTCAGAATTTTAATTTGGTGGGACTGTAACTACAGCAGATTGTATATAAGTAAGGTACAAATCTTAAGAACAAAGCTATATACCAACAGACTTTCTGCCTGTTAAGAGTTCCTTATCAAGAGTTCCCTGTTTCAACTGAAATACCCAGCGAACATTCCCAGGATAAAAGCAGTAACTACAAGATAACGTTTTGTAACCCTTTGTAATCCCAAGAAGGGTGAAATGATGACTGCCAAAGCTATGTAAAACATTGCTTGATAAATATCGTGACTGTGAAATTTGATGGTTGCGGCGATCAATAAAGCTACAAAAATCAAAATTTCAACTATAAATTCAATCTTGTCCCATAGCTTCGTATCATACAGGTAGCGCATTTTGTAATCTCCCAGATTCATGGAGCATACTACCATCTAACCCATAAATCCGGTCATTTCTGTATGGGAATATTATTGTAAACTTAGTACCCTTGCCTACTACAGAATCTACTGCAAGTTTTAATCCGTGAGCTTTCGCCACCATCATGGCAATGTATAACCCTAGTCCTGAACCAGATGGATGGAGTGAGCTACTATTAGGCGATCGCCACGAAGGTAGAAAAATAGTTGATATTTCTTCTGGGTCGATACCAACGCCAGTATCTTCAATCTCAATCACTAAATCATCACTTTGGTTAAGAATCCGCAAGAAAACATTCCCAGACTGAGTGTAGTTAAAGGCGTTTTGAAGCAGATTATGCAGCATTCTCCATATACTGCTCACATCTCCTAATACTTGAGTCCCATATCTATATGTTGGGACATGTTCATAGTGCAAAGCTAGGGAACGAGATTGGGCTATTGGATAGCACTCTTTGTACAGTTTTTGTAGAAAAGTTAGCATATCAAACTGCTTCACTGAATTGATCTCCCACAAACAATTGCTGTTTGAGCTTCTCTTTTGCGCCTCAAGTAAAGAAGTAATTCTATTATTAGTTGACAAAATCGCTATCAGTAGTGGCTTGATATCTTCTAGAGAATTTCCATATACACCATTAATCAACTGATTTAAGATTAAAGATGTACCACCGAAAGCGTTTGAAATATCATGTAAAAAGGTGGATAAATCCAGGGTATTGTTCAAAAATCTTTGCTCATACATAACCTTACTTCCGTTGATAAATTGTGATTTAGTCCAATTTTTGAAGAGGACTTGGAAATATATTTACTATTCTCTTAATTTTACATTAATTCTAAATTTATGTTTATTTATCAATAAAGAAAAATACTTATTTAAGTAAATATGCTATAAATATTTTATAATCTTGTAATCGAAGTAACGAGAATGATTCGATTAGTAATTATTGAAGATGAAGACTTAATCCGGCTAGGAATTAAAACAGCCATTAATCAAGAGCAAAATATAGAAGTAGTCGGTGAATCTGCTACTGGTTCTGGGGGGATGAAGCTAGTTGAGCAACTCAAGCCTGATATTGTTTTGATTGATATTGGTTTGCCAGATATTAGTGGCTTGGATCTGATCTATGACATCAAGAGTAAAACCAATAGTAAAGTCATTGCTCTCACTTGTCACTCCAGTCAAGATATAGTGAATTGCGCCTTACAAAATGGCGCTGATTCCTATATTCTTAAAAGAATGGATCTGGAATTAATTAAACACGCCATCAACACTACTTATCAGAATAATTCTTTTATTGATCCTGAAGTTGCTAAAAGAGTTTTTCAAACCTTTACTGCTCACCATCAGAAAATCAAGGGTAAAAAGTACACAGAACTGCCTACTGCTACAGAGCTTCAAATTCTCAAATTAATGTCCCGTGGTTTATCTAATAAGGAGATAGCCGAGAAACTGTTTGTTACAGTCAGTACAGTCAAAGGACACAGCAGCAATCTTTTTTCCAAATTAGGAGTTAGAGATCGTGTCAACGCTATCCTTAAGGCTAAAGAACTTGGTTATTTGGATGCAGAAAACTTGAGAGTTGTTTGACTATTTATTATTTTTGTTTTGTTTCATCCGAATTAAGCAATATCCTTGTAGTCGGTTTTCTTGTTTACAAGCGGCAATTGCCGATTCATTGTCTAATATCAACTCGTACATTTGTTTTCCCTCACTTGATTTAGCCCATTGCAAAACTTTCAAATCACTAGCTGATACTACTAATGCTTGAGTATTACCCAAATTTGAAACTATATTCCAAGTTGTCAAAGAACCCAACAGCGCACCAGTCGCCATCACTAATCCACTCATCACCGACACCAACCCTAATCCCCACTTACCCATGTATCTATTTGCGTTTGATGCTGTGGTTGTGGGTTTGAGATTTTTCATTTCATCCCGCACAGCACCAGACACAACTGTATAGTGCATTGACTGAGCCGCTTTGCTTGTTGATTCTAACTTCTGGTCAATCATTACTGCCCACGCTTCCACCATTGCCTCCATTCGTGCCTGGAGGTCAATCATCGTTTCTTCGTATCTCCCCAAACTCGCCATTAGCTGAAACATGGGATCATCTCGTGATATCCCTAACTCTTGAGTCATTTGAGATATGCGTTTTTGTTCTGCTTCAGAATACCCCTGTAACACTTGTTCTGTTCTCATTATTCAGTCCCAAATATTTAATCGCTACGTTATTACTTAAAATTGAATTATTAAAGTTTTGAATCCATTGGTAGATATAAGAACGATAAATTATGTAAATTGATGTGTCTGTGTAACACATAGAATAGGGCTTACCTGTTCTTTCCAAGGCTTCATAATGATCACGCGGCAGTGCTGGCAATACTATCTCTGTGCCACCTACTAGTTGTAAATTCCCCTGCATTGATTGCTGATACTCGATAAATCTAGTATCAAAGTGCTGATTTTTTACTACTACATAGTTAGCATTATTAGCAGCAACCTCTACAAGAGTTTTCATGTAACTAACACAGTCGGTTCTATGGGAGATTGGTTGGAGAAAAGTTAGTCTCCATTTATAAGCAACTAAGAGGTCAAAGAGGTCAGAACAAGCAATATACTGACAGATTTTATCTATGTATTGTCCTGGCATATCAACGATAATTATGTCCAGTTCATTTTTGTTAAATTCATCTAAGATTTTATCTGTACCTCCATTAAAAAAGTCTAAGCTTTCAATTGGGACTGAATTTGTGTATGCTTTTAATTTATTGCGATTGTCATGGTCATATACCTTAATTTTTTTCCCTTTAGTTTGAAACAAATTGATTAATAGTTTAGTAACTGTAGACTTACCCACACGAGAATCGCCTACAGTCATAATCATTCGTTTAGGACAATTCAGCACCATCTAACCCTAATAATTCTTGTACTGGTTTTACCTGTTCTTTAAAAGTTCTCAGCCAGCTTGTCACACGACCTTTCACAGAAGGTAAATCCTTTTGCTCCATTCCTTGTCTAAAAGTCATATTTTTTTCATCTAAGTAGTCATAACTACGTTCTATTAATTCTGGCATTGTGATATTAAAGAATGGGCTTTTTTCTTGAGTCATTTTCTCCTTAATTTCCTTGATATTTGGAGACTTTTCATATCTAGAAAATTCTTCCTCTTCTCCAAAGAAAAGATTCTTCACCACCACATAGTCAACATTTTTCCCACAAAAGCTATACAAATCTATTAGCTGATTGATAGAATCACTAACACGGCTAATAACTACTACCATCGTTACGCGTATATCATAATCGTTTTCGGCTGTTTCCAGGAAATTCATCTGTTGTACAAACTTTTGCAATATTCTTCTAGATTGTGGTGGTAATTCCAGTAAAAATAAAGATTCTGGATGCGGTGTATTACCATCTTCATCTGGTTCTGGATTGACCATTTTTTTCATGCCATCAAAGAACTGATCTATTGTGCCATTTTTGAAAATATCAATCGGTTCTATACGGCAATATTGTCCATAGAATCTCAATAACTGAGAATTGGAACTATCAGCGTCAAACCCCACAAATCTTTGCTGTGCATCCAGATATGTTTGCACAAGCCCTCTTGCAAATGTACTTTTGCCAACTCCCCCTTTGTCTCCAGTTACGATCACTAATCTCCGCGAATATTTCTTAATTATTGGCTGGTTTAATTCTTCTTGCTTTTTAGATTCGTCGTTTTCAATGGTATCTATGGTATCTGTCACTTTTTTTCTCCTTCTCATGATTAATTATTGTTAAGAGGGAATAGGGAACGGGGAACAGAGACAAGAATTAGCTACGTTTAGCGCGTAGCAGACGCACCAGAAGCGTACTTCCTCCAAAATTCTTTAAAGATATCTCTTAGCTGATGAATCATGAAATTTATTGCTACTTTTTTGAAAAACATTCAAGTATTTGAAAGTAAAAAATTTCTAAATCTCTCGCCTTGCCAAAATTGGCTAAACTATTAGCAGTTGATTTTAAGGCTTGAAGGATTAAACCTTGTTTGACAATCTTCATCCACTCATAATTATTGACTTTTTTTAAAGAGCTACATATATAAAAATCTAATTCTTGTGCTATTAATAAATCTGAAGATAATACAATTAGATGATTATATAGTTGTTCATAATTTTGAGTTTTATACAAAACTGGTTTGACTAACTCTAAATAATAACTTCTTAATAAGAATGCTTGATGATTTGTAGGATAAGGACATTTAGTAGACAAGGTAATCCTTTTATAAAGCAGTTGTAAATATAGCTCTATAGTTTCTAGTTCTACTTGCCAGATTTTCTGTCCTTTTAAATAGAGATGATTTGCTAATGATTTTTTTTGTTGAAAATTAATTTGTTGAGATAGGTATTCTGTATTAGGTTCTATTGCCAGAACTATCTCTTTTTTAAATACAGGTATTATGTTACTTCTCACCCATTGCATGAATTGCCTAACTATATCATTACCCACTATATCTATTAATGAATGGATAGCAAGAGCGTTCATTGTGCTGACTCCAACTACTTGATGATTAATAATCACAAACCGCTGACTTGATTTAGCGTCTATTAATGTTACTTTCTCATCGTTAAGTGCCGGAGCAATTATTTGGAATACGTCAACAGCAAATAACTCTAGTCCATTTGGAGCATCTATCACTCGTACAACATTATTCGAGAAATGTTCAAATTCCCAAAACTGCCAAACTTCTAGCATTTTTTCTTGTTCTAATTTATGGCTCCTGATTTCTGACTTACTATCTCATATCTGGCAATTTCAAAGGAATCGATAAAAGTACTAAAATAATCCGTACTTTAGTCTCTTGACTTTTGATCAATTATCGTTATAGATGGAAAAGTTAAACATTATTAACTAACTTTTTTTAACTTGCTCATTGACTTCTCTATAATATGAATACTCCCTTGTAATTAGTCAAAAATATGTCAACTTGGGGTGAAGTTTAAGCGGGGAAACACAGCTATCTTACAGAGGTTAGGAGCATAAATAAGGTTTACTTATGAAATATACCGAAAGGCAAATAAGAGCAGCAAAAGATAACGCGAAGCTACACAAAATTTATTTAGAAATATCTGACAAACAAGCATTTGCTTTTTTAGATTGGTATTACTCTCATAGAACACATGTAGATTCTGTTTATGAAGCAATAAGGATCGGTTTGTCAGGGTTGAGGACTGTAGGGATTCGACAGCAAATAGCAGCTTGGGAAGATATTTTGGGTATTGACTATTCTCCGCGATAAATAGATGGTGTCTTCCTTGGCAAAAGTATCTCCAATAGATAAAAACAGACACCCGATAAACCTGGGAAACTTACTTTGTATCTGATATCTTCGTAAGCAAACGGTAAGCGTAGCCATGCCGTCAACACAATTCGCAATTACCAATGGGCTAACGCCCCGCTACGAATTGACAATCGTTTTGGTCAGGCTTATTGCACTACGCCGTGACAGTGCAGCTCGTTCAATAAAATCCACCAGTTTCTGACCACTCATCACCTGAACTGCTGGATACAGCCGAAGCAATTCCCTCGACTTGTCCCCAGTCCTCCCAGTGTGGACAAAGTAGCCACCGACAGCACCGCGACTTTGGATCACGCGCCCGAACTCCTCCACATGTACGGGATTGATACTGTCCTTGTAACGCTTGGCTTGAACTAGGTACATCTCGCCATGCAACCAAACACAACCATCGACACCGCCATCTCCGGTGTACCGTTTATTGCGACGGATGGTGTAACCTTGGCGCTCAAAACATGTTAGCAGCAATTCTTCAAAAACAAACGGTTCAATCTTCCGCAAATACGCTAGGACAAACGGCAAGGGTTCACGGTTCTCTTGAATGATTTGGTGCAGTTTGGCAAGTACGGTATCAGCAGTAGTAATGTTTTTCTGCTTACGCCAAAGACGTTTGGGTATGTAACGCTTGCGCTTGGGAGTCAGCAGCAGCCAAATGGCAATCGCCAGCAATAAAGCGATCGCTATAAAAATTATTTGCGGCATTTTGACTCTATAAAACTCAAAAGTTCTGCTTCAAACTCCGTCAAGTAAGGGCGCTTCAGTTGCCCCAAGTGTTTGAGGACAGCATCAGCAGCTTCCTCTAGATTTTCATTGTTACGAATTGTGTTGATGCGAACGCTAAGTGATTGCATATCCTGGCATTCCGAATCGGTGTAGTTCATTGATTTCAAGTGGTCAACCCTCAATGTATGTTCTCCGTCCCAAGTCATAACGGTACAACTATACTCATTTACTTGAGTAACAATCGCCCAGCACTCGCCCTTACCTCGCAGATCAGGATTATCTTTAACGATAATTTGGCAGACTTCGCCTAACTGGTAGGTATTAAGTACTTTCGTGCGCTCGATAATAAGCTGTATAACATCTTTGACGATTCTACCAGTGGGAACTTTGCCGCCAGCTTGTTCCACTGCGGCTTGCCACACCTCTTGTTGTTCCTGCGGTTTAAGCTTTGTCAGGGGTCGAACTTGTCCTTCTGCTGTTGGCAAAATGTGATCAAATTGATCACATTTTTGCTCCAAGTTATCAAAAACAATAGCCGCGTCCATCAAAAGGTAAGGTTGTCGGCGGCTGTAGGCGAACCTATCTTTGCAATACTCCTCAAAAGTGCGGTGAGTACTTCGATATAAACGGCGGTCGCGTAATTCGGTCAGCGCTTTCCCCGCCACAAAAAACGCTCTTTCCACACGGCGCTCTAAGTTGAGGCGATCGCGTTCTTCTTGCTGGTTCAACTCGTCAAAATTGTCTAGTTCAACAGCAATATCAACTCTTTGCATTTCCTGAAGCATTTAAACCTCCACAGGCAAAATAGATTCATCAAGCCACTGATAAAACTGGGGTACGTCCGCCTCCACTCGTCGCAATTCGTTTGCCGCGATCGCTTCCAATTCCAGCACAGTCTGCCAACGTAAATCCCCAGTCCATCGCTTGAGAATACCCTTGACTGCCTCAACCCCTTTAGCAATACCATCTCGGAGCATTTGAACACAATCTTTTATAGGAGTGGATTCATTAAATTGCGTGGTATCCACCCCCCCGGCTAGGGGGTTCCCTATAGCATTATAGGGGGGGGTGGATACGGAAGCTTGATTAGGGATAAACTCTTGCTGGAACTGCATTTGAGATTTTTGGTCGCGCTTGTTTTGGCGGTGAGCCATGACTGTACGAGCAAATTCCAATTCCTCCTGTGCAAGTGAATAAATTTTCACCTGTTCACCGCGCTTACCCTGCTTGCGGCAGGATAACTTTAGTCCCAGCTGCTCTAGTAAAGTGGCCAGCAACCATATCGGTTCACACTCACTAGGAACAGTAAACCCAAGAATTGCTTTAATGTGAGCAGCACAACTAAGGGCGATCGCCTTCATATTTAGTAAGTCTTTATCGCTGGCAGTAATTTCATCGCCAGCAATTAAGCGCTTGAGAATGTGGTGTAAACCAAGGTTAAATCTCGCTAGCCACTTTGCGGAATAATTACCCCAGTCAATGCACAAGGGTAAGTTGTCTCGTTCGGTGCGGTCTTTATGGGTGACAATTGTTGGTGGTGCGGGGTATTGCTGCCCAGTTTTAGGGTCAATAATCTCTTCGTCGGGTTCTAATAAAATGGCTTCGAGAGATGCGATCGCTCGAATTAACCGACCGCCGTCATCTTTCTCAACCAGTTCGGGGGTAACTTCCATGCCGTAGGAATCATGGATGCGGAATTTTTCACATTCAAAAATCTCTTGGGGTGTGAGATAATCTTTGCTTTGACGGGCGCGGTATTCACTATGTGTAATATTATTAGCCTTGGCAATAGATGAATAGTGGGCAGTGTCCAAAGCTGCGGCAGCTTCTTGAAGTTGCTTTGTAGTTGTGGAATCATCATCACTGCCGACAGATATAAATGTATTGCCCATTTCCTCCAAGAGCGATCGCAGATCATCTCGCAGATTATTGAGAGATTGATTACGATTAGCCTGTATTTGACAGTAAGCATGTAGCGCCCAGTCTTTCTCTGTTCCTCGCTTTCCAGTTTCTCGGTCAATCCGCAGTAAGAAAGCAGTCATCTCGTTTGTTTGGAGCAATCGCTGTTTAATCTTAGTTGCATTAGTTTCGGCATAACCGAAGGGAGGCTTGGGGGCCACCCAAATATGAAACGGAACTTTGGGACGATAGCGGTACAGCTGTTGAGCGCATTCAGTAGCAGTTTGGGAAACCCCATGAAATACCCCAAACACTAAATCAAAATGATATTGGGCGATATCTACACCAGTTCCTAAACTGGGGGAGGTGAATAGAGCATCCAAGTTTTTAACAGCGTTGGTGATATCTTTGATGAAAGCTACGTTCTCCTCACTGCCAGAATTGTCGGAGTGAATTGACCAGATTCGCCATGAAGCCCTTCGGGCTGGGGAAGGGTTAAAGGGTAAAGGGTAAAGGGTTTTATGAGGGTTGATAGATTCTGACTCCCCTTCCCCCTTCCCCCTTCCCCTTTCCCCAGACGAAGTTTGTTCTTCAACTCGTACTGTGAACGATTTGTCAAGTTTCTTAATAAAACGCTTGGAGTCAGAAGCCACCATGATTTTCTGACCTGCCATTAGGGCTGCTGAGATTTGGGCTACCAGTGCCGAAGAATTGTTACCTTCATACCAGTAAACTGTGCGATCGCCATTTCTCCACTCGTTTTTGACAATGTACGGTACTTCCCCGGCTGGCCGCATTGCCCGGAAAAAGTCTACCGTCACGTCATCCATGTGTGCATCAGCTATTACTACCAGTGGAGCATTGTATACTATATATTCCAGTACTTCCAGGATAGCGGCGCGGTGTTCTTTGCAAGTTTTGCTGTGCAGTAAATGCACTAAATATTGACAAGCCTCATCAATAAATATGCAGCCATAGGTAAGGGCTTGGGTATTTAGCTTGTACAAACTGTCGATGGTAATGCTGAGAGCTGTGGACTGAGCTAAACCAACGTAACCCAAGTCAGAGTACATGGCAGTTCTCAAGCGATCGCTCAAATTCTTCAGCAGATTAACGCGATGTCCATTATTAAGAAATCTTGCCGAAGGATTTTGGTCACGCCACCAGCGCATGAGTTCAGTTTTTCCCGTCCCCATGTCGCTCCACAGTACAACTAATCCTGTTTTGGGAAAACGGAAAGAAGAGGGCAAGGGAGCAGGGGAGCAGGGGAGCAGGGGAGCAGAAGAGTTTTTACCCCTCTGCCCCTCTGCTTGTGTGTCCCTCTGCTCATTTTTCCCCTCTGCCCCTCTGCCCCTCTGCCCCTCTGCCTCTTTAACGGAGGGAGTGAATAATTCTTCTGTTTTGATCTCATACAATTGGGGTATACTGGAGCATTTTTCTTCCAGGTCAGGAATAGACAGCGCTTGAGTTAAATACTGAATATTAACTGTCACATCTGGCTTGTACTTGCTCAGTCCCCATTTTTTAGCGCGATACGAGCGCTGGTAATCTTTAAGTGATTTGGCATCATCAATAATTGCAGTCAGTAAAGCATCAGCATTTTCACCGCGACCAACTACAAAATCATCAACACCTTTTTCTGGGCCTGGCAACAGAGCAACTTCACAAGTACAGCCAGTTGCTTCGATTGCTCTACCAGTCCGCATCGTTGCTTGAAAGATTGACCAACGGGTTTTAGGTCTAGTTTCATGGTCAAATAAAATAATGAACTTGCGTCCCGCCTGAGCCATTGGTACTAAATCAGGATGCAACCTCTCATCAAAATCTTGCTTGCCGACGCGCCCGTTCCAAATTCCAGGCAACGCGATCGCTACAAACCCCAGTGATAGTAAGCAAGCTGCCTTCTTCTCACCCTCACATAATATTATCGGTATCTCTGGATGCCACTTTACCCATTCCCAGAACATTAGGGGGCTAACTTGATCTAGTAAGCGCAGCGCTAAAAGTGAATGATACCGCTTAATACTGTATCGTTGGGCTACTTTGTCCCAGATAGGGTTAGCAACATCGAAGTAAGTAACACGGTTGCCTACTTTTGGGGGCGATTCGTATTTAACTGGTTTACCTGTTTGCCAATCCATGCGGGGGAAGTTCGGCTTAATCCGCCCCCAGTCCATTGGTTGCCAGTTTTTAAATGGGTCAAGCGATTGTATCCACGTCCCACCCAGTAACAGGTGTTGATAACGTTTGATGTATCCATCGGTGACTCGTCCGGCATTTTTCCGTGGAACTTTCTCGGAAAACAGGTAGTCGTAGACTGATTCTCCTTCAATATGGAAGAAGTTACGCTCAATCAATGCCGGGTCAATGGCGCTACCCACTGCTAACTCGTGGTACTCTGCCGCAGTGAGGTTGTTGGGGTATTCAGTTGGGGCTTCGCGCATCAGCCTTTACCCCCGTTGAAGGAGGAGAGACCTTGAGAGTTTCTAATTGCAAAACTTTCAAGTGTTGCTAGGACTGTGACTTCTGTAATGGTTTCGTCTGGAGACAGCAGCAGCAACAGATCTACTTGGGGATCTAGTTTGCGGATTCTGTAACTGAGTTGCTTAGTTTTTGTGACTAATTGCTTGTAATCCTTCCAGGTATCGCAGGTAATTACAACCGCCAAACCAGAAATGACTCTCAACGAGTTTGCTTGCCATACCCCTCCCAGTCGTCGCAAGAATCGCGCTGTCTCCAGGATGCGGCGAAAGTTTCCTTCTTTAAAAGAATAAACAAACTTTGTGATCCACGTTTTTGGAGTTGGAGGACTATAAGTCATGACTTGCTTCCCCCTAGACTCACTCCCAGGTAAATCTCTCCAACAGCAACCTTGGCAGCCGCACCTCTAGTAAAAGCTATTTCCTCGGCAGTTTTTACAACTACTACGCCCACGACCAAAAAATCTGGAGATGGAATAATCAGAAGTTCGACTTCTGAATCTAATTGCTGTACTTTGCACCGCAGCTGCTTTATCGCTGCCAAAAGCAAACCGTAATCTTGCCAGTCAGCACTGGTGATTACTACTGCCATTCCAAGGAGAACTCTAAGGTCTTGTGCTAGCCATATTTCGACTGGTTGCTTTACAAATCTTTCTACTTCAAGGCTTTTAAGCCATTCTGTTAAGGTCTGCGGTATTGGATTTATCCCCAATACCTGTTCCACTGCACCTAGCTCTGGTGCTGATTCGTTATTTAACACAATATTTCCCCTGATAACTTGGTTTTCAAGCTTCAGAGGGGGTTGTTCGCGCTGCTACTGTTTTTTGCTATAAAATTCGGGATTTATCTTCATCAAATTTAACATTTTGCCATTTGAGGAATTTCAACAACAAAAACTGCCACACAAAACTAGCGTGTTTTGTATGGCTTCTCATATAATATGAGAAGCAGCGTGGACTGAATCTCTTTTGACCAGTTAGTGGAATAAGTCGGCAAACTTTAACTACCACTTACTTGGTTTTGGTGAGATTACCTCGCTCTGAAGTTATTCAGTTTTTCTAAACTGGACGAAGCGTCACTCCTTAGTGCGTTTTGTCCTTTAAATTTTTAGTGCTGTTATTTGCCTCCGTATCGCTTCAGCTTGATCTTACAAAACTTCTGACCGTCTGGTATCGTTTTTCTTTTTTAGCCCTCCGCGTTTGTTAAGGATTGTTTTAAGGGTAATCAGAGGGGTGGTGACACTCTATGTAGGGTAGATTACCGTGTTATATGTATAAAAAGTTATCGCTTAAGATGCGAACATTAAATTTGGTGAATTATCGGATGTGTGTACTAATCCTCGTGGATCTTTAATAATATATTTCTTTACAATTGGCTGGAGAGTAAAGCTAATTTCTTTGGATACTTGATCTTCAATAGTTTCAATCAAAGATTGTTTTTCCAGTCCTTCTAGTGCTGTAATTAAATCCGATGTTGACAGAGATCTTTTTTGCTTTTTATTCAATCCATTCAACAAACTAATAAAACTAACAGATTTTGAGTTTAAAGCTATCTCTTCTGCTATGTAAATCATAATTTGCCGTTGATTTTCACTTAATAAGTAGCCAAAAGTTTTGTCAAGCATCGCTTGAAACTGACTACTGAACAGTGTAGTTCTGTTTTCAAAAAACTTTTCGGCACTCCCAGCAAAAAAGTGATTAATTCGACTAACAACTGTTTTTAACTCTAAAGGATTCCCATAGTAAGTTTTAATCAAGTCACTACATTTTTCTTGGTCATTTAATCCTTGATCATATAGAAGTTGCATTGCAGCATCAGTATCTAAGCCCTTTATTTTTAAGTATTCAATAGGACGACCTGCTACTATTAAATCCTCCAGATCGTCAGGAAATCCTCGATTAGTTAAGAATAAGCAACTTTGATCAATTTCCTCTATTAAGCGACGGAAAAATAACTTGTACTCTAGCCGTTGTTCTAGATCGCTTATCTGAAATAAGCAGTCAGATTCATCTAACACGAGTAGACATCGGCTCAATTGCATCTGATTGATCAATACTGAAACCATTGCCTGAGTAAATTTAGGCAATTCCGTCCTATCATCTGAGGGGTGGATTAATCCTATTAGCTCGGCTACTAAATCTTGAAGTAACGGGACATGGGCAACTGATTTCCAGATTATACAATCAAAAATAGGTCGGGGGTCTACACTAATTTCTTGTGTTAGCTTTGCGGCTAATGCCGTTTTACCAATACCTGCTACTCCTACTAGCGATATGCAGCGTTGTTTTGTTATTAATTTTTTTAAATTAGATAATTCTTCTGTGCGTCCATAAAAACTTGATGTGTCAGGAGGTTCACCTCCTATAACTTGTGTCAAATTATTAACAGGGAGGTTTTTCTCTTCAGTCGGCGCAGATTGAGCATAATGATTCTGTACAACTTGTTCTAGAAAATTCCGCACATTTTT